>NZ_DBFNWJ010000043.1:0-206656 GCF_048426865.1 Candidatus Allofournierella merdipullorum | reverse complement strand
GCCCCCCCCATGCCCCGCCCCGGGGCCTGATTTTATCAGCTGACAGGCTGTTTGGTGCAGCGGTAAACGTACCAGCGGAGCCGCTGATGGAAAGATAGTTGTAGTTCAGCGACTTGCTGCGGATGGCCATGGCCTCGGTCTCGCCGATCAGCGAGGAGAGCGCATTCATGGCAAGGTCGGAGTTGGAGCCGGAAGACAGGGCGTTGTACATGTCGTCCAGGAAGGCGGCAGAGGAGAACCAGACGATCTGACCCTCATTGTCGCAGGCGATGGAGACAGCCAGCGCGAAGGGGCCGTCGATGTCGCCGTCCTCTTTCTCATAGGTCTCCAGGTCGTAGTCGGCTACCTTACTGAACGCCTGGTCAGAAGTGGTGAGCAGTTCGGTGACGTTGTCGCCGGCGCTCTCGGTGACGACGAGGCCCTGGGAGATGGGCATGTTGGGGTAGTAGTGCTCCTCGATCAGAGGATCGGTGATGGAGCTGTTGTTCATGTCAGGCAGCAGGATGTGGGGCTGCACGGTGTAATATTCCCGGTTGCCTTCCACAACGATGCCTTCACTGGTCTCCACGCCGTAGTCCGCCAGCAGGCTGTTCAGATTGGTCAGCTCGCCATCCTGCACCGGGCCGGCGATGACCAGCAGCTTGCCGCCGTTCTTCGTGTAATCGGTCAGCATCTTCTTTTCTTCTTCAGAGATGTCGGAAGAAGGCTCATAGATCATCACACAGTCGGCATCCTCGGGAATGGCGTCCACCGTCAGAAGGGACAGAGAGTTGGTCTCGATGTTCTCTTTCTCGATCTGCTCGCTGAAGCTGGCGGGCAGCTCCTGTTCGCCGTGGCCTTCCAGCAGATACAGCTGGGGCAGCTCATCGGTGACCACGTAGTCGATGGCGGAAGTGATGGCGCCCTCACCGTCGAAGGAGGTGCTGTAGGAGTAGGAATACATATCCGCCTCCTGCACATAGATGTCATCGTAGCCGATGTAGCGGCTGCGGTCGCCGCACTCCACCACCAGACTGTTGTTCTGCACTGTCTCGTCGGTGTACTGTTCGGCGAAGGTGGGGTAGACGTCCGGGTTCTTTTTCACCACGGTGATGTGGTCAGAAAGGCTGTCGTATTTGCTCAGCAGGGTTTCGATCACATCGTCCTCCGCGCCGGACTGAACGATCCAGTAGATGGTCACGTCCTCCTCCAGGGCGTTCACCACCACCTTGGTGTTGCTGGTGATGGAGTAGAGCTTGGAGGCGCTGATGTCATAGCGGGTAGCGGAGGCGGGCAGAGCGCTCACCAGAATGTTCAGAGCGATCAGAATGGCCAGCAGGATGGCCGCCACGGCCAGGGAGTAGGAGCCGCCCTGAAAGGCCAGACGGCTTTTGGCGCTCTTGGCCTCTTTATTGTCAGAAGAAAACAGGTTCCAGCGTTTCATCAGTTGTACCTCCGTTTTTCAAGGGACTGCACCGTCAGAAACAGGAAGAAGGCCGCAGCGGACAGGTAGTAGACGATGGCCGTCAAGTCGAACACGCCGCTGACGAAGGTGGTGAACCGATCGAAAAGCGAAAGCTGTTTCATGATGTTGGGCAAAAGGCCCTCAAACTTCGTGTAGTCGGTGAAGTAGACCAGCACCACCAGCGCAAACAGCACCACGCACACGCCGGAAGCCAGCAGTTCGCTCTTGGTCAGATACCGAACGATGGCGCCCAGCGCCAGAATGATGACCGCCAGCGCAACAACCGAGCCGAAGGCTGTGCTGGAAACATACTCCGAGAGGCTCACGCTGTAGTAGTTGAACAGGATCACCGCGATGCACACACCGGCGGCAAGGCCCTGGTTGTCGGTCAGCGAGGAAATGAAGATGCCGATGGCGATGAGGGCTGCGCCCATGATGAAGATGGCCAGCAGCGAACCGTAGCTGGTGGGCAGATACACATCGCCGAACTGGGCGAAGATCAGCGGATACAGGCTGATGATGGCCAGCGGCACAAGGTAGACGGCCAGCAGTGCCACGTATTTACCCAGAACGACCTGGGTGGTGGTGATGGGCAGGGAATAGAGCAGCTGGTCGGTCTTCTGGCGCCACTCTTCCGCGATCACACGCATGGTCAGGATGGGAACGATGACCACGAACACGATGCTGCCGAAGCTGAGCACATATTCAAAGTTGCTCACCGCGGCCTGCAGGTTGTAGAGCATGGAACCAAACCCCACGATGGCCAGAAGGAACGCGCCGAACACATAGGCTGTGAAGGAGTGGAAATAGTTTCTCAGTTCATGTTTCAGAACGGCTGTCATTGGTCGTTCGCCTCGCTTTCTCCGGCGGCCTGTTCGTCCTCTGTCTGGCCGGCGTCGGGGGTGCTTTCGGTCAGCTCGATGAAGATATCCTCCAGGCTGGCCTTCTTCAGATTGAGCTCCAGCAGCGGTATTTCACGGCTTGCGAAGGCAAAGAACACTTCGCGGAAGGTGTCGTAGATGTCTTTGGCATTGGTCTGCATCTTGGCGTGCACCAAACCGTTCTCGGGCTGGGACACATTGATGTCAAAGACGTGCTTCAAACCGGCCAGAATGGCGCGCACCCGCTCGGCAGGCGCATCGGTGGTGAAGCTGATCTCGTTTGTTCCCAGCAGGCTGCGCTCCAGCTGGTCGGGGGCGTCAAAGGCCACCAGACGGCCGTGGGCGATGATGAGGATCTTCTCGCAGATGGCCTGCACCTCCGAAAGGATGTGGGAACTGAGGATGACGGTGTGGTCCTGGCCCAGCTGGCGGATCAGATCGCGAATTTCAATGATCTGCAGCGGGTCAAGGCCCACGGTGGGCTCGTCAAGAATGATGACTTTGGGGTTGCCCAGCAGTGCCTGGGCAATGCCCACGCGCTGTTTATAGCCCTTGGAAAGCGCCGAGATACGCCGGTCTTTTACGCCCTCGATGCGTACCTGCCGGATCACGCTTTCGATCTGGGCGTTCAGCTCTTCGCCCCGCAGCCCCTTGGCCTCGCCCACGAACCGCAGGTATTCCGTGGGCGTCTCATTCATATAGAGAGGCGGCTGTTCCGGCAGATAGTCGATCAGCCGCTTGGCCTTGTCGGCCTCTTCGAAGATATCGAACCCACCGATGGAAACATGTCCGCTGGTGGCGGACAGGCAGCCTGTCATGATGTTCATCGTGGTGGACTTGCCTGCGCCGTTTGGCCCGAGGAAACCGTATACATGGTCCTCGTCGATCTCAAAGGAAAGATCGTCCACCGCCAGAAAGTCGCCATAGTATCTTGTGAGATGCTCAACTTTTATCATGGAGTGACCTCCTCGCCGTTGTATTTCGCACCTGGCGGCCTGCACCGCCCGTTGCCGTGAAAAGTATAGGGCTTCAACCTAAAGCGGCACTAAAGAAACCCGTGAGGAATTTCCGAAAAATCAAAGAGGGAGGCCGCTTTGGCGGCCTCCCTCCGGGGAGATTATGCAGGGTTCAGTGCTCTTTCAGCTCGGCTTTGAAACCGATGGCCCAATCTTTTTTATAAGCTGTAAGCGAGCCTTTGTGCTTCCTGGCGATGGACTGGGCAATGGAAAGCCCAATGCCGAAACTACCTGTAAAGGTCCGTGCCTTGTCGGCTCTGTAGAAGCGGTCGAACAGACGGTCCAGCTCCAGATCATCCACCTCGGCGTAGGTGTTTTCCAACGTGAGCACGGGGTGGCGCCGGGCGTGCAGGTTTACCCGTATCTCGCCGCCGGCGTCACAGTATTTCACGGCGTTGTCCAGCAGAATGGCGGCAAGCCGGCGCAGCAGAGCCTCATCGCCGCGGCAGTGAACACCGGGCTCGATGACGCTAATGAGCTTTTTCTGACGTTCGGCGGCAAGGGGCTCGAACTCCGAGACTGTGTCTCCGAGCACGACGCTCAGGTCCACATCAGCCAGAGCCAGAGGCGCATCGCTTTCGTCCATGCGGCACAAGGTCACCATCTGATTGATGAGCAGGCCCATGCGCTCGCTCTCGCTGCGGATGTCATCCAGCCATTCGTTCTTGCCCACATCGGCTTCCACGATGTCCAGGTTGGAAAGGATGAGCGTCAGCGGGGTCTTCAGTTCGTGATTGGCGTCGGTGATGAACTGCTTTTGCTTGTCATAACTTTCTGCCACCGGGCGCACCACCCGCTTGGAGATGACGACGATAAGGGCAAGGATGAGGCAGGCGCTGCACAGCAGCACCAGAAAGGCGGTGAGCAGCAGGCGGCCGGACATGCTGCGGTTCATAGTGCCGTTGACGAACACCAGCGTGGAACCGCTGCCGGTCTCCACAACGCGGTACCGATAGTCCGAGACCCAGCCGCGCTGCGTGTTTTCAGAGAGAGCTGCCCGGGCGTAGTCCTCCACCTGCTCTTCTGCGATGGAAGAGACAGAATCGATGTTGATGTGGGTGATGCGGCCCTGTTCATCCACCCAGACGGTGAAAAAACGGGTGCTGAACCGTGTCTCTTCATTGATGATGTCATCGTAGGGAAAAGGGCGGGAGTGCTGGGAGGGGTCGAACTCCGGAAAAACGCCGTCGCTGGCCGAAATGGCGTCGGCCAGCGTGTCCATGGTTCGGTCCAGCTGCTGGTTGCTGAAAAAGACCAGAAGCAGAAAAATGCCGGAAAAGACCACAAAGATGGAAATGGCGCTGATCAAAATAAACTTCTTTTGCAGACTGGCGATCATGCCCGCACCTCCAAAAGATAACCCGCGCCCCGCACAAAACGGATCTCCAGCGGCGCGCCCAGGGCGTTGATCTTTTTGCGCAGGTTGGAGATGTGTACCCAGATGACGCTGGTGTCCACGTTGGTGTCCCAGCCCCAGAGGTGGGTGATGAAGCGGTCGGTAGCGATAATCGTGCCCGGCGTCTGCATCATCATCTCCAAAAGCTGGAATTCCTTGCCGCTCAAAGTCTGCTCTTGGCCGTCGTATCCCAGTTGATAGGTGGAGCGGTTCAGCGTGACCGGCCCGAGGCACAGAAGATCGGGCAGGTAGTTGTCTTTCCGGCGCAGCATCGCCCGCACCCTTGCCAACAGCTCGGCGGTGGAGAAGGGCTTGGGCAGATAGTCGTCCGCCCCGGCGTCCAGGCCTTCCACCCGCTGGGAGACTTCCGAGCGGGCGGTGAGAAACAGCGCCGGCGTGGTCACGCCGGCCTTGCGCAGCGCCTTCAGCACGCTCACGCCGTCCATGCCGGGCATCATGATGTCCAGCACCATCCCGTCGTACTCCACCGTCTGGCCGTGGGCCAGAGCGTCCTCGCCGTTGGAAACACCGTCCACACTGAATTTGTTGCTCTCAAAAATATGCGTCAGAGTCTTTAAAAGGCGGGGGTCGTCCTCCGCCACAAGCAAGCGCATAAATGCACCTCCCCCAAATCGTCTCGAAACAGCATAGCACGCGCCCCTAAAGGCAGCCTAAAGTGCCGGGGCCGTGTTTTCATTGTATCATTCCGCCCGGGCGCGTCAAGCGAATACAAAAGGGTTTTCACAGGAAGTTTACCTTCTTGTCACAGCATGCTTAAGCCTGAGTTAAGGCGGGGCTGGTATTCTGTATTTACAGCATAAATCACTCCTCAGCACGGAGCTTTTCCGTCACGGCCGGCGCACCGGCCAAAGCTCCCCACTGGCGCAGACTCACGCGCTGCGGCTATGCGGCGGGACGATGCCGGGGCAGACGCCCCGGATAAGCCGACGGACCGACGCTTTGGGAATAGCGGCACAGTGGTTTATATATGAAAACACTCAAGCGCAGTTCATCAGGCGAACTGCGCTTGAGACAAGTTTGGGGGCAAAAACCAATTTCCACAAAATGCCCACAACCGGCTTTAGCGCCGTTTAAGCCTTGGGGGATAGGATAGGGCCATCGGAAGAAACTTCCGACAAACAAAACGAACGGAGGGAAAACCTTGAAACACACAACTAAGTATATCGCATTATCTTTGGCGGCGGCGCTGGCGTGCCTCGCTGTTCTGACCGCCTGTTCCGATGACAAAAGTGAAAGCGTTTCGCAGGCGCAGAGCACCGCGCCTTCCTCTTCGCAGGCTGCATCCGGCAGTTCTGAGGCGACTGCGGAGCAGACGACCGTGATGGGCGAGGTGACCTACGGCGGGTCGGATTACATCAGCGTTACCGCCTACACCGGGGGAGAGGAAGTCACTGATTACACGACCCTGGATGTGTCCACGCTGACGGCCTCGGAGGATACGGAGAGCATCGACACCACCGACGCCACCGAGTACTTCAAGGTGGAGTCCGGCATGCTCAATGCCGCCACCCGTGAGGACGTGACCACCGGAACCTTCATCGTCTCCACCTTCGACGAGGAGGGGAGCCACCAGATCATCCTGATCGAAACCGCCGCCGCCGATGACAGCGCAGTGACTGTTACCGACGCGGACGAGGAGACGGATGAAACAATTTCGGACACCTCCGCCGTCTCGGAAGACACCGCGGAAAGCGACACCAGCGAGGCATAACACGCCGCCTCTGACACATTGCAATGCCCTGCCTTGTGCAAGATGCACAGGGCAGAGCTGTTTGTTTCAGCTGAAATGGCCAAAAAACGGCGGCAGCGCGACGGAAAACGACGGATTTTTATCATTGCATTTCCCGTCGGGATTCGATACCATAATATTTGATAAAATTGAAGAAAGGATAGGGGACGCAGTGAGGATCGGAGAGCGATACACAAGGTACAGAGCCTTTTCGCAGCTGGGGTGTTTGCAGAACGCCCGCCGTATCCGCTATTCCCTGGTGCTTTTTCCGGAGTGCACGGCGACCTATGAGATCGCGGTGGACTCTGCGAAAGAGCACACCCGGGATAGCCGAACGGTGACGGGGCTGTGCAGACAGAAAGCGCGCTGGATCCTGGAGTATCTCTATGAAAACGCTGTGCCTGCGGAACATTGGCGGGATGTTCTGGAGGATCTGCTGGTGCAGATCTGAGGGCAGTGAAGGAAAGGTGTGACTTGCATTGGGCGAACCGATGCGCAAATGGGAGAAGATATTGATCCTGGAACCTTCGGATGTGCTTCAGCGCCGGCTTGCGGCAGGCCTGGAGCAGCTGGGACAGACGCCGGTCTGTTTTCAGCGGGCGGCGGCGCTGCTTCGCTATCTTCAAAGCGGGGCGGGGCCTGCAGTGGTGGTGGCGGATTGCTTCGTGCCGGACATGGACCTGTTCACGTTCCTGAAGCGGTACAGGGAACTTGTGCAGGCCTGCCCGGAAACACGGCTCATCCTGACCTGCACTGAGACTTATCCGCCTTCGGATCTGCGGCCACAGATATTGTCAAACGGTGCGGATTATTATATGATTAAGCCATACACCGCACAAATGCTGCTGGAGAACATCCGGCACCTGTATGCAACGCCCGTCCCGCCGCAGATGCCCGGAGTGCATCCTGCCGTCGTGGGGTTCCTTCGGGAACTGGGGCTGCCCATGGAGCATGTCAGCTTCTGGTACATCGCCAGCGCCATGCAGCTGGAATTGACCGGCGGCGCACCTGTTCCGCTGAAAACGCTGTACATCGAGCTGGGGCAGCTGTACGGAGTGAGCCCGCAGGGCGTGGAAAGCGGTTTGCGCCGCATGGGCAAGCTGCTGACCCGGATGGGTGTGTTTGAAAAAACACCCAGTCCCAAGCAGCTGGTCGCCGCGCTCACCAGCGCTTTCGTGCGGGAACGATCGGAAAGCCGGGATGATGCATATGCCCTTACAACTTGAATCGGAACGTCTTTTGCAGGAAGAAAAGCGCAAAAACTTTCTCTGCGGCGGCCTTGCCGGAGAGATCCAGCAGGTGGCCCAGGGGATCATGCTGGCCCGTGAAACAATAGAATTGCAGACCCGCGGCGCTCTGGCGGAAGAGCAGGCCCGTTTTGTGGCCCCAGCGCTGGCGGATATGGAAGTTTGCGTGCGGTATCTCAACTACATTGCCGAGAACCTGGCCGATCTGACCAGTCAAAGCCAGGGCCGGCTGACGCCCAGGCTCCAGCCGGTGGAACCGGCATGGCAGTGGCAGCAGCTGGTCGGCCTTGTCAACGAATCCTGCCCGGAAGGGGAGCGGGTCGTCTGGGAATGCAGCTGTGCCGAAGGCCAGTTCGTGCTGGCGGATGAAGCATGGACGGACAAGGTTTTGCTGAACCTCTTGATGAATGCTCTGCACTATACCCAAAGCCCGGTGCGTGTCTGCCTGCGGCCGGAAGGCGAGGGAATGTGCCTGACGGTGACCGACGACGGGCCGGGCCTTTCCCCGGCGCTGATGAAGAACCTTTTCAAGCCCTTCCTCACGGAGTCTGCGCAGGACGGCACGCGCCATGGCGCAGGCTTGGGACTTTATCTGGCGCGGGAATACGCGCTTTCCATGGGCTGGGGCTTCTCCCTGGAAAGCGGCCCCTCTGGCACCAGCGTGCGGCTGGATATTCCCGCTGCGCTGCTCCGCTCCGAAGGTCATTCCGCACTGCGCAGTGCCGGCCGCAGTCTGGCGATGCGCGCGCAGCAGGCAGGCCGTCTGCGCACGGCTCAAAGCTGCCTGTCCCTTTGACGAAAAATCTGAAGAAAAACGGGCGGTCTCCTGCCGGGAGGCCGCCCTTGTCTTTTGCGCAAAAGATGGGAGGCTTTTTTAATTGTTTACAAGAAAAGGGTTTTATTGTAAAATATAAGCAATATAATAAATACAGTTCCGGCCTTTGGACCGGAGGGATACAGGCGGTGTTTTGAACGTGGAAACCAAATATAAACGCATCCTGCTGAAGGTGAGCGGCGAGGCTCTCGCCGGTGCCAAAGGCACAGGATTTGACGACGAGACCATGCGCTCTATCTGCGGCGGCATCAAGCAGGCCCACGACCTGGGCGTGCAGATCGGCGTCGTGGTGGGCGGCGGCAACTTCTGGCGCGGCCGCTCCAGCGGCGAGATGGAGCGCACCTGCGCCGACAAGATCGGCATGCTGGCCACGGTGATGAACTGCATGGCTCTGGCGGACGCGCTTCGCCAGACGGGCGTTCCCGCGGTGGTGCAGTCCGCCATCGTGATGCCCCAGATCGCGGCGACATACACGCGCGACGACGCCGTGCAGGCCATGGAAGAGGGCAAGGTCGTCCTCTTCGCCGGCGGCACCGCCTGTCCTTTCTTCTCCACCGATACCTCCAGCGCGCTGCGCGCCATCGAGACCGGCTGCGACGTGATGTTCAAGGCCACCATGGTGGACGGCGTGTATGACAAGGATCCCAAGAAGTATCCCGATGCTGTAAAGTATTCCAACCTCACGTTCAGCGAGGTGCTGGAAAAGAAGCTGGGCGTCATGGACGGCACCGCCGCTACGCTCTGCCGGGAGAACGGCCTGCCCATTCTTGTGTTTGACCTGGCCCATCCCGCCAACATCGCCCGCGCGGTGAAAGGCGAGGACATCGGCACCCTGGTGCAGGAGGCATGACCTCTTTCGGATATCGCCCTGACACGCAGTCTTTTGAGCCTTGACGGCGGAAAATAAAAAAGGAGCTTTGGATATGAGCGAATTTACGAAACCCTACGAGGAAAAAATGGAAGGCGCGCTGCGCCATTTGGACAAGGAGCTGGTGTCTGTGCGCGCCGGCCGTGCCAACCCTGCCATTCTGGACCGGGTCGCCGTGGACTACTACGGCAGCCCCACGCCCATCAATCAGGTTGCGGCTGTGGCGGTGGCCGAGGCCCGCATCCTCACCATCACCCCCTGGGACGCCTCGCTGATCCACGCCATCGAGCATGCGCTGCTGGTGAGCGACATCGGCATCAACCCCACCGATGACGGCCGTGTCATCCGTCTGGTTTTCCCCGCGCCCACCGAGGAGCGCCGCCGCCAGCTGACCAAGGACGTGCAGAAGCTGGGCGAGGAGACCAAAGTTGCTGTGCGCAACATCCGCCGCGACGCGATGGATAAGCTCAAAGCGCAGAAGAAGAACAGTGAGATCACCGAGGACGATCAGAAGCACTACGAGGAAGAGATGCAGAAGATCACCGACAAGTACGTGAAACTGGTCGATAAAGCCTGCGAAGAGAAAAACAAGGAGATCATGGAGATTTGATCTCGGCGTGACCAAAAGGGCCGAGCCGCGCAGCGCCAGGTTGCGAAGCGCGGCCCTTTATTTGTGAAAGGAAACAATTCATATGGAGCAGTCCATTCAGGAACTGGCCAAGGGCCTGAGCATCGGCATCATCATGGACGGCAACGGCCGCTGGGCCAAGCGGCGGGGAATGCCCCGCACCGCGGGCCACAAAAAAGGCGCCGAGGTCTTTCAGGACATCACCCGCTACTGCAATCAGCTGGGGGTGGAGTCGGTAACGTTTTATGCCTTTTCCACCGAGAACTGGCGCCGTCCTCAGGACGAGGTGGGCGCGATCATGAAGCTGTTCGGCGAGTATCTCGTCAAAGCCTTCGACTACCAGAAGGAGAACAACCGCGTGGTGTTCCTGGGCGACCGCTCGGTGCTGGAACCCAAACACCAGAAACTGATGAACGAGATCGAGGAGAAAACCGCAGCCAACACCGGCATGACCCTGAACATCGCGGTGAACTATGGCGGCCGGCCCGAAATCGTGCGGGCTGCCCGGCAGCTGGCCCAACTGGTGAAGGAGGGCAAACTGGAGCTTCAGGACATCACCGAAGAGATGATGAGCGACCACATGTACACCCGCGGCCAGAAGGACCCGGATTTCATCCTGCGCCCCAGCGGAGAGAAGCGCCTGTCCAACTTCATGCTGTGGCAGGCTGCCTATTCCGAGCTGGTGGAGATGGATGTTCTCTGGCCGGACTTCACCCGGGCGGACCTGGACGCTGCCATCCTGGAATTCTGCCACCGCAGCCGCCGGTTCGGCGGCGTCTGACGCGGTGAAAGGGGGGAGGACTTCGATGAAAACACGGATCATCACCTCTGTTTTCGGGCTTGCTCTGCTGGCAGTGGTGCTGTGTCTGTTCAACACGCCGGTTTTCGAGATCGCGGTGGCGCTGATCTGCCTCATCGCGGTGCACGAGATCTACGAAGCCTTTGATCTGGGCGAACGCGGCCCTTGGGTGTTCGGAGGCTTTTCGGTGTATACGGTGTTGCTGATCCTGTCCGCGGCTTCACCGGAAAAACTGCTGATCGCGCCCATCAGCTTCCTTTTTGTACTGTATCTGGCCATCTGCCTCATATGGTTTAACCAGAACCTGAACGTCGCCCGCCTCAGCGGCGTGTGCGCCGTGGGCGTGGTCATCTGGACCGCCTTTTATTCGCTGGTCTTCATCAAGGCCCGGCTGCCCGTAGATGTGTACGGCTACGAAGCGGTATATCTGATCCTGATGGCGCTGGCCTTCGCCTGGGGCGGCGACACCTTCGCCTATTTCACCGGCCGGCTGTTCGGCAAGCACAAGCTGGCTCCGCTGGTAAGCCCCCACAAAACGGTGGAGGGCGCCATCGGCGGCATCCTGGGCTCCGGCGTGGTGGGTGTGCTGTGCACCCTGGCCGCACGCGGGCTCACCGGCCACGCGGCGGGCAGCATGTTTGGTTATATCGCCGTGTTCCTGCTGGGCATGGGCTGCTCGGTGCTGGGCATTCTGGGCGATCTGTTCGCCTCGGCCATCAAGCGCCAGCTGGGCATCAAGGACTATGGAACCATCTTCCCGGGCCATGGCGGCATCATGGACCGTTTTGACAGCGTGCTGTTCATCACGCCGCTGGTGGCCCTGGCCGTCTGGTTCAGGACCATGATGTGAAATTTCACGGAGGAACAAGCTATGGCAAAGAGCATCACACTGCTGGGCTCCACCGGCTCCATCGGCATCCAGAGTTTGGACGTAGCCCGCAGCCAGGGTTATGAGGTCCGGGCGCTGGCCGCCCATTCCAGCGTGGAGAAACTGCTGGAGCAGATTGAGGAGTTTCACCCCCGCTATGTGGCGGTGGCGGACCCCGGCGCCTGCCAAAAACTTAAAGATGCGCTGGCTGGCCGCGCAAACGCGCCCAAGGTGCAGGAAGGCGCCGAGGGCATCGTGACCCTCGCCGGCATGGGCGAAGCGGACGTGGTGCTCAACGCCGTAGTGGGCATCGCCGGCCTGGGCGCCACCCTTGCGGCGCTGGAAAGTGGTTGTGATGTGGCGCTGGCCAACAAGGAGAGCCTGGTCACCGGTGGCTATCTTGTGACGAAAGCGGCCCAGAACCACAACGCCAAACTGCTGCCGGTGGACAGTGAGCATTCCGCGATTTTCCAGTGCCTGCAGGACGCCCACTCTGCCAAAGCTCTCACTAAAATACTGCTCACCGCCTCGGGCGGCCCGTTCTTCGGCATGAAGAAGGAGGAGCTGGCCGGCAAGACGAAAGCAGACGCCCTCAAGCATCCTAACTGGAACATGGGTGCAAAAATCACCATCGACTCCGCCACCCTGATGAACAAGGGCCTGGAGCTGATCGAGGCGGTGTGGCTGTTTGACCTGCCGCCGGAGAAGGTGCAGGTGGTGGTGCAGCGCCAGAGCATCATCCATTCCATGGTGCAATTTTCCGACAATTCCATCCTGGCACAGCTGGGTGTGCCGGATATGCGCATTCCCATCCAGTATGCGCTCACCTGGCCCGAGCGTGCCCCCGGCTGTGCGCCGGAACTGGATTTCACCACCCTCAAGTCCATCACCTTCGACGTGGCGGACGAAGAGACCTTCCGCTGCCTTGCCGCCTGCAAAAAGGCCATTGCCAAGGGCGGCCTTGGCCCCTGCGCCGCCAACGGCGCAAATGAAGAGGCCGTGCGCCTGTTCCTGGAGGACAAAATCGGCTTTTTGGACATCGGCCGGCTGGTGGAGGCAGTGGTGGACAGCGACTCCTTCGGCGGCAGCTACACCCTCGCCGACGTGTACGAGTGTGACCGTATGGCACGCTCCTTTGTGCAAAGCCATTTGACTTGACAGGGGAGAAGGCCTGCGAGTAAATAAGAAAGCGAGCAAACAAGGGCATATGTCGATTCTGATCACGACCGTCATCTCAATTTTCATCTTTGGTCTGGTGGTGATGATCCATGAATTGGGTCATTTCATCTGCGCGAAAAAAGCGGGCATCCAGGTCAACGAGTTTTCCATCGGTATGGGCCCGGCGCTGTTCAGCCGGGTGAAAAACGGCACGCGGTACAGCATCCGCGCGCTGCCGGTGGGCGGCTATGTGAGCATGGAAGGGGAGGACGAAGAGCTTCCGGAGGAGGAGTTTGCCGACCCGGAGCTTCCGGCGCAGGAAAAGACCGGCCTGCCCTTTCCCAAAGTAAAGGTCTGGAAGCGCATCATCGTGGTGGCTGCCGGCGCGGTAATGAATCTGGTGCTGGGCTTTGTGGTGCTGCTGATCTTGTTTTCCGGCAGCGACACCCTCGCCAGCCGCACCGTGGCTCTGGTGGAGGAAGGCTCTGCCGTGGAGGCGTCCGGCCTGCAGGTGGGGGACGAGATCCTGGCCATTAACGGCCGCCGCTGTTTTGTGGCCAACGATATCATATACGAGTTACAGCGTAGTGAAGACTTCACCGCCGACTTCACCGTGAAGCGCGGCGGCGAAAAAGTGCAGATCAACGACGTTCAGTTCGACCAGGTGCAAAACGGCGACACCGTTACGATGAACATGGGTTTCAAGGTCTATGCGCTGGAAAAAACGCCGCTGAACGTCATCGGCCAGGCCTTCGACTACACGCTGTTTTATGCCCGGCTGGTGTTCCGCTCTCTGGTGGATCTGGTGACTCAGCGGGTCAGCGTGACCGAGCTCTCCGGCCCGGTGGGCATCGTCAGCGCGATCAACCAGGCGGCGGGCATGGGAATCTCCGAGGTGCTCAGCCTGCTGGCCCTGCTCACGGTGAACCTGGGCGTTTTCAATCTACTGCCCTTCCCGGCGCTGGACGGCGGCAAGCTGGTGTTCCTCTTCATCGAGGGCATCTTCCGCCGGCCGCTGCCCAAGCAATTCGAGATCTGGGTGAACATGGCGGGCCTGTTCTTCCTGTTCGCCGTGATGCTTTTTGCCACCTTCAACGATATTACCCGGCTGTTTTGAGATGAAAAGAGGGAAAAATCATGCGTAAAGTAAAGCGTGAAGTGAAGATCGGCAATCTTACCATCGGCGGCCATAACCCGGTGGCTGTTCAAACCATGCTCAATGTGCGTGCCGACGACGTGGCGGGCAACGTGGCTCAGGCGGTGCGGGTGGCCGAGGCGGGTTGCCAGATCGTGCGGGTGAGCGTGCCCACTCTGGAGGATGTGCGTCTCATCGAAGCCATCAAAAACGCCGTGGACATCCCGCTGGTGGCGGATATCCACTTCAATCATCGCATCGCGCTGGCCTGCGTGGACGCGGGGGTGGATAAGATTCGCCTGAACCCCGGCAACATCGGCGGCGATGACCATGTGAAAGAGGTGGCAGCCGCCTGCAAGGCGAAGAACATTCCCATCCGTATCGGCGTGAACGCCGGCAGCCTGGAAAAAGAAGTTCTGGCCAAGTACGGCGCACCGGTGCCCGAAGCGCTGGTGGTGAGTGCCATGTATCACGTCTCCCTGCTGGAAAAATACGATTTCGACAACATCGTCATCTCCATCAAATCCAGCAATGTGCCCCGGATGATGGAGGCCTACCGCCTTTTGAGCGAGCGGTGCGACTACCCACTGCATGTGGGCGTCACCGAGGCCGGCACCTACCGCATGGGCCTCATCAAGTCCGGCATGGGCATCGGCGGCCTTCTGATGGAGGGCATCGGCGACACCCTGCGTGTCTCCCTCACCGACGAGCCGGAGAAAGAGGTGCAGGCGGGCTTTGACATCCTGCGGGCCGCCGGCCACGCCGTGGGCGGGCCGGAAATCATCAGCTGCCCCACCTGCGGGCGCACCAACATCCCGGTGGCCAAAATCGCCGACGAGGTGGAACAGCGGCTCAAGGGCTATAAAAAGCCCATCAAGGTGGCTGTAATGGGCTGCGTGGTCAACGGTCCCGGCGAGGCACGGGAAGCGGACATCGGCATCGCCGGCGGCAAGGACGAGGCGCTGCTGTTCATCCGCGGCGAGAAGATCCGCATGCTGCGGGGCGACATCGTGGGCCAGCTGGTGGACGAGATCTATAAGCTGTAAAAGTTGTTCTTATATGCCTGCGGGCAGGGCATGCGCCTTGCCCGCGGGCCGTGTTTTGTCATAAGGGAAGGGAGAAAACCATTGAAGCCATTGGTCAGCCAGCTGTGGCCTCAGTTCAACGCCGACGAGACCTTTGCCCGCTGTTTTGCGGGCGTGCTCGTGGAGCAGGTAGAGCTGATGCGCATCAGCCGAAAACTGAAGATCAGCCTGCGCAGCGCCGCGCCTTTGCCGGTGGAACTGTGCGGGCGTCTCTGCGCGTCGCTGGCGCCGCAGTTTGAAGGGCTGGAGCTGATGGTCTGTAACTATTTCCTCTTCGAGACCATCACCGAAGAAAGCCTGCGGGCGATGATCGACGAGCTGCGCAGCGAGGGCCTGCCGGTGAACGGTTTTCTGGATCACGCATCCTTTGCGCTGCAGGGAACACAGCTCACCATCACTGTGCCGGTGGGCAAAAACATCCTGGACGGCATCGGCTTTGGCGACACACTGGCCAAGCTGGTGGAGCAGCGCACCGGCGTTCTGCCCACGGTCACGCTGGAACAGAACAGCACTGTGACCGCCGACGAGTGGGAAAAACGGGTGATGCAGAAAGCTCCCGCGCCCCGCTTTGAGGAGAAGAAGCAGCCGCCCGACTTCAAAATACCCGGCCTTGACCTCACCGACAAGCCGGTGAGCGTGTTCCACGGCAAGAACTTCAAGCCGAACAACGTCACGCCTTTGAAGGACCTGGGCAGCGACAGCGGCAAGGTCACCATCTGGGGCGACGTGTTCGCCGTGGAGGTCAAGGGCAACTTCCAGAAGAGCTACATCGTGTCCATCACCGACTATACCGGCTCCATCAGCCTGAAGCTGCGCAGCCGGGACGGGGAGGACTACTCCAAGTGGGAGGAAGTAAAGAAGGGGACAACCCTCGTGCTGAAGGGCGAGTGCGCCTACGACAAATACGAGCGCGACTACGTGGTCTACCCCTATGACGTGCTGCAGGTGGAGCGCAAAAAGCGGGAGGACAACGCCCCCGAAAAGCGCGTGGAACTGCACCTGCACACCAAGCTTTCCAGCATGGACGGCTTCTGTGACCCCGGCGAAATTGTTCGCACTGCTCACCGCATGGGCCACCGGGCCATCGCCATCACCGACCACGGCGTGTGCCAGGGCTACCCGGAAGCGATGCTGGCGGCGGAAGCCATCCGCAAGAACGACCCGGACTTCAAACTCATCTACGGCTGCGAGGCATATTTTGTGGACGACATGGTGCCTGTTCTTTACGGCGAGGCCACCGGGCCGCTTTCCGGCAGCTTCGTGGTCTACGACACCGAGACCACCGGCCTTGATCCCAAGACCGAGGCCCTCACCGAGATCGGCGCCGTGATGGTGGAGAACGGCGAGATCACCAAGACCTTCGGCACCTTTGTGAACCCCGGCAAACCCATTCCGCCCAAAATCGTGGAGCTTACCGGCATCAACGATTCCATGGTGGCCGATGCGCCCAGCCCCGACGAAGCCATCAAGCAGTTCATGGAGTTCGCCGGCGACCGGGTGCTCATCGCCCACAACGCCCACAACTTTGATATGCGCTTTATGCGGGCGGCGGCGGAGAAGGCCGGGCTGCGGTTGGAAAACTCCTACATTGACTCGCTGCCACTGGCCCAGAACCTCTATCACGGCCTGCGCAACTATAAGCTGGACACCATCAACGACCACCTGGAAATCGAGCCCTTCAATCACCACCGCGCGGTGGACGACGCTATGGCGCTGGCGAAGATTTTCTGCAAGATGCTGGAAGATCTGGCCCTTAAAGGGGTCAAAACGGTGGAACAGATCAACACCGGTCTCGGCGGCGGCAACACGGCGGTTATCAAAAAGAAGTACTACCACCTCATCATCCTGGTGCGCAATCAGTTGGGTCTGAAAAACCTTTACAAAATCGTCAGCGAGGCCCACACCAAGTATTTCTTCAAAAAACCCCGGGTGCCCCGCAGTGTGCTGGACAAGCATCGGGAGGGTCTTATCATCGGCTCTGCCTGTGAGGCGGGTGAGCTTTACAGGGCTGTGGTGGAGGGCCGCAGCTTTGAAGAGCTGTGCCGCATTGCCGATTACTACGATTTTCTGGAAGTGCAGCCTCTGGGCAACAACGAGTACATGCTGCGGGAGCACCTGGTGGATTCCATCGAGAAGATACAGGACTTCAACCGTACCATCATCAAGCTGGGTGAGGTGCTGCATAAGCCTGTGGTGGCCACCGGCGACGTGCATTTCCAGGACCCGGAGGACGCGGTCTACCGGGCGGTGCTGCAGGCGGGCAACGGCTTCAAGGACGCCGACAACCAGGCGCCCCTCTACTACCGCACCACCCAGGACATGCTGGACCAGTTCTACTATCTGCCCAAGGACAAGGCCTTTGAGATCGTAGTAAAGAACCCGAACAAAATTGCCGACATGTGCGACGGCGGTATCCGGGCTATTCCCAAAGGCACTTTCCCGCCCTCCATCGAGGGTGCGGAGCAGCAGCTGCGTGACGCCACCTGGAACACCGCCAAAAAGCATTACGGCGACCCGCTGCCGGAGATCGTCCAGACCCGCCTGCAGAGGGAATTGGACTCCATCTGCGGCCACGGTTTCGCCGTGCTGTATGTCATCGCTGTTAAGCTGGTGGCCTATTCCAATGCGGGCGGCTATCAGGTGGGCAGCCGTGGTTCCGTCGGCTCCTCCGCCGTGGCTCACTTCTCGGGCATTTCCGAGGTGAACAGCCTGCCGCCCCACTACCTGTGCCCTCAGTGCCAGTACAGCGAGTTCATCACCGACGGCAGCGTGGCGGACGGCTTTGACCTGCCGGATAAGACCTGCCCCCGCTGCGGCGCACAGCTCATCGTGGACGGCCACGACATCCCCTTCGAGACCTTCCTTGGCTTCGACGGCGACAAAGAGCCGGATATCGACCTGAACTTCTCCGGCGAGTACCAGAGCCAGGTCCACCGCTACACCGAGGAGCTGTTCGGCAAGGAGTACGTGTTCAAGGCGGGTACCGTGTCCGGTCTGCAGGACAAGACCGCCTATGGCTATGTAAAAAAATATCTGGAGGAGCGGGGCCGAACGGTGAACCGCGCCGAAGAGAACCGCCTTACCGTGGGCTGCACCGGTGTCAAACGCACCACCGGCCAGCATCCGGGCGGCATGGTGGTCGTGCCGGATGTGCATGAAATACAGGATTTCTGTCCCATCCAGCACCCCGCCGACGACAAGGACAAGGGCGTTCTGACCACCCACTTCGAATTCAAATACCTCCACGATACGCTGCTCAAGCTGGACGAGCTGGGCCACGATGTGCCCACCATGTACAAGTATCTGGAGGACATGACCGGCATCCCCATGGACCAGGTGCCTATGAACGACCAGCGGGTCATCAGCCTGCTGGTGAGCACCGAGGCGTTGGGCGTCACCCCGGAGCAGATCGGCAGCCAGACGGGCACCTTCGGCATCCCGGAACTGGGCACCCCCTTCGTGCGGCAGATGCTCATCGAGGCCCAGCCCAAGAACTTCAGCGACCTGATTCAGATCTCGGGTCTGTCCCACGGCACCGACGTGTGGAACGGCAACGCCCAGGATCTCATCAAAAACCAGATCTGCACCATTTCCGACGTGATCGGCTGCCGTGACAGCATCATGACCTACCTGCTGCACAAGGGCCTGGAACCCAAGCTGGCCTTCAACATCATGGAGCTCACCCGTAAAGGCAAGGTGGCCAAGGGCGGCTTCCCGCCGGGAGCGGAGGAAAAGATGAAGGAGTGCGGCGTGCCGGACTGGTACATGGACTCCTGCCGCAAGATCAAGTACATGTTCCCCAAGGCTCACGCGGTGGCCTACCTCATCGCGGCCATCCGGCTGATGTGGTTCAAGGTCTATCATCCCCAGGCGTTCTACGCCACCTACTTCACCGTGCGCGGCGACGACATCGACTATGAGGCAGCCGTGGGCGGCGTCAAGGAGGCGCAGCAGCACCTGAAAGAGGTGGAACTGCGCCTCAAGGAGGAAAAGAAGGCCAAGGACGAGGACATCCAGGTGTCGCTGCAGTTGGTGAACGAGATGCTGGCCCGGGGCTATGAGTTTTTGCCCATCGAGCTGGGCAAGAGCCGCGCCGTGCGCTACATGGTGGAGGACGGCAAGGTGCGACTGCCCTTTGCCTCGCTGAAAGGCGTGGGCGAGGCGGCCGCCCAGGCGCTGGAAGCCGCCACCATCAACGGGCAGGAATATCTGTCGGTGGAGGAGCTGCAGCAGGCCTGCGGCGTGTCCAGCGCGGTGATGGAGAACCTGAAAAATGTGGGTGCTCTCGGCAGTCTGCCGGACACAAGTCAGGTCAGTTTCTTCTGAACAACAAAAAACAGCGGCCCGTTTCCCAAAAGGGAGGCGGGCCGCTGCATTTTATGCAAGAAGGGGAGAGGGGCTTATTTTCTCGCGAGCGAGGCGAATTTATCCAGAATGGCCGGGTGTTCCAGCCGGATGGTCTTGCCGCTCAAGCCACAAAGCGTATTTTCCGGCGGCAGCTGGGCAAAGGTAAGGCTCACCGCGCAGAGGGCCTGGGTCTTAAAGCCGGTCTTTTCGTTCCACTTGCGGTTGCCGTATTTGATGTCGCCCAGCACCGGCGCGCCCAAAAAGGCAAGATGCGCCCGGATTTGATGGGTGCGTCCGGTCACAAGGCCGATGCGGCAGAGGGCGAAGGGGCCTTCGGTGCGTTCCAACGCCACGTCGGTGATGATCTGCTTGAAGCCCTCGCCGGGCTCCGCCTGCACCTTCACCTTGTTGTTCTTTTCGTCGTGACGCAGATATGCCACATGCCGCCCTGCGGCGGGCACGCCAAAGGTGATGGTCAGGTACTCTTTGCGCACAAGGTCGTCCCGGATGATGGTGTTCATGTCCCGCAACGCGGCGTAGGTCTTGGCGCCCACCACCAGCCCTTCGGTGCCCCGGTCCAGCCGGTTGCACAGCGCCGGTTTGAAAGACGCCTCCGCCTGCGGGTCAAACTCGCCTTTTTGGGCAAGATAAGCGATGAAGGCGTCCACAAGGCTGACGTCGCCGGTGCGATCACCGTGGCAGAGCAGGTGGGCGGGCTTGTAGAGAACAGCAAGAGCCTCATCCTCGTACACCACCTTCAAAGGCGGCGTCCGCCGGGCGGGGACGGGCTTTTGCGGCGCGGCGGCAAAGAACTCATCGTTCATGTAAAGCTCCACCAAGTCTCCCTGATGCAGCCGGTAGTCCGGCGTCTGGCGCTTGCCGTTCACCTTGATGCGCTTGTTGCGGAAACTCTTATAAAGCAGGCTGGCGGGCAGGCCGGTGGTGACGCTCTCCACAAAGCGGGAAAGCCGCGCTCCGTCCTCGTTTGCGCCGGCGGTAAATTGTTTCAAATCACTTGGCCCCTCTCTTTAAAAATGCCTGCAAATAGTATATAATAAAACAGATACTGCGTAAAGCATCAAATGCCGGGAAAGGAGGGGCCGGGATGCCGGAGAACAAGGAACTCCACGCCAACCATCGCCAGCGGATGCGCAAGCGGTTTGCCCAGCAGGGCGGCTTTTCCGGCTTTGCCGAGCACGAGGTTCTGGAATACATCCTGTACCTGGCCATTCCCCGCAGGGACACGAACCCTCTGGCCCACCGCCTCATCGACCGCTTCGGCAGCCTGTGCCAGGTGTTAGAGGCCAGCGAGGCCGACATCCTCACGGTGGAGGGGGCAGGGCCGGCCGTGGCTCGGCTGCTCACCACCATGCACGCCGCCAACCGTTACTACAGCCAGAACCGCGCCCGGGCGCCCCGTGCCTTCCAGGACCTGGAGGAAGTGGCTGTCTACCTCATCCCGCAGTTCTACGGTGCGGTGACCGAGCAGGTCTACGTCCTGTTTTTGGACGACCGCAACTGCCCCATCAAGCTGCAAAAGGTCACCGAGGGCACCGTGAACGAGGCAGCCATGGCCCGCACCCAAATCGCCCGCCTGGCAGTGCAGTGCCACGCTACCCAGGCCGTGCTGGCCCACAATCATCCCGCAGGGGCGGCATTGCCCAGCCCCGCCGACCTTCAGTTCACCCGGGAATTGGCCAACGCTCTGGCCAGCCTGGGTATCCGTTTTCTGGACCACATCATCGTGGACAAGGAAGGGGATTACATTTCTTTGCAGCAGTCGGGCAGAATGCCTGCTGTGGAGCCGACGCTGATGCAGGGTGTGGCGGGCAGCAAGGAAAAAGCCCTCGAGCAAGATAAAAAGGAGAACCATGGATCAGTTTAAACTTGTTTCCAGTTATCAGCCCACCGGCGATCAGCCCCAGGCCATCGACAAACTGGCAGAGGGCATCCTGCGGGGCGATAAGGCCCAGACTCTGCTGGGCGTGACCGGCAGCGGCAAAACCTTCACCATGGCCAACGTCATCGCCAAGGTGAACCGGCCCACGCTGGTGCTGGCCCACAACAAAACGCTGGCCGCTCAGCTGTGCACCGAGTTCCGGGAGTTTTTCCCCGAGAACGCGGTGGAGTATTTCGTCTCCTACTATGATTACTACCAGCCGGAAGCCTACATTCCTTCCACCGACACCTACATCGAGAAGGACAGCGCCATCAACGATGAAGTCGACCGCCTGCGTCACTCCGCCACGGCGGCCCTCTCCGAGCGTCGGGATGTTATCATCGTGGCCAGCGTCTCCTGTATCTACAGCCTGGGCGACCCCATCGACTACCGCAGCATGGTCATCAGCCTGCGGCCCGGCATGCAGATGGACCGGGACGAGCTGTGCCGCCGGCTGGTGAAGCTGCAGTATGAGCGCAACGACATCAATTTCGTGCGCAATAAGTTCCGCGTCCGGGGTGACACGGTGGAGATCAACCTTGCCTACGCCAGCGACACTGCCATCCGGGTGGAGTTTTTCGGCGATGAGGTGGACCGCATCAGCGAGATGAACCCCCTCACCGGCGAGCGCAAGAACGTCATCAAGCACGTGGCCATCTTCCCGGCCAGCCACTACATCGTCTCGCCGGAAAAGATGCGCGCAGGTCTTGCCCGCATCCAGGAGGAAATGGACGACCAGGTGCGCCAGTTCACCGAGGCCGGCAAGCTGCTGGAGGCCCAGCGCATTGCCCAGCGCACCCGCTACGACATGGAGATGCTCCAGGAAGTGGGCATGTGCAAGGGCATCGAAAACTATTCCGCTGTCCTCAGCGGCCGCGCGCCCGGCTCCACCCCCACCACGCTGCTGGACTATTTCCCCAAGGACTTCCTGCTGTTCGTGGACGAGAGCCACGTCATGCTGCCCCAGCTGCGGGCGATGTACGGCGGCGACTACGCCCGCAAGCGCACGCTGGTGGATTTTGGTTTCCGCCTGCCTTCCGCCTTCGACAACCGCCCCCTCAAATTTGAGGAAGTGGAAGAGAAGCTGAATCAAATCGTCTTTGTCAGCGCCACTCCCGGCGAATACGAGCGGGAACACAGCACCCAAATCGCCGAGCAGGTCATCCGCCCCACCGGCCTGCTTGACCCGCAGATCATTGTGAAGCCGGTGGAGGGCCAGATCGAGGACCTGCTGGGCGAAATCAACCTGCGCACCGCCAAAAATGAGCGGGTGCTGGTGACCACCCTCACCAAAAAGATGGCCGAGGACCTGACCGACTTTCTCTCGGAGCACGGCGTAAAGGTGAAGTACATGCACCATGAGGTGGATACCTTCGAACGCATGGAACTCATCAAGGATCTGCGCACCGGCTCCATCGACGTAATTGTGGGCATCAACCTGCTGCGTGAGGGCCTGGACCTGCCGGAAGTATCGCTGGTGGCCATTCTGGACGCGGATAAGGAGGGCTTTTTGCGCAGCGAGACCAGCCTTGTGCAGACCATCGGCCGCGCGGCCCGAAACGCCGACGGCGTGGTCATCATGTATGCCGATGAAGTCACCCCCAGCATGGAGCGGGCCATCACCGAGACCGAGCGCCGCCGTTCCATCCAGATGGCCTACAATGAGGCCCACGGCATCGTGCCCAAGACCATCGTCAAGAGCATCCGCGAGGGCATCGAGATCAGCGACCACAAGGAGAACGCGAAGCTCTCCGGCCACCGCATGAGCAAGGCCGAGAGGGAACAGCTCATCACCCGGCTGACCCGGGAGATGAAAGAGGCGGCGCGCCTGTTGGAATTCGAGCACGCCGCCTTCCTGCGCGACCGCATCGACCGGCTGCGCCGGGGCGAGAACCCCACGGAGGAGCCGGAAGCGCCCAAGAAGCGCCGGGGCCGCCGCTGAGCAAACTGACCAAGGGAGAGTATATCTGTGAGCAACGATAAAATCGTTATCAAGGGTGCGCGGGAGCACAACCTGAAAAACGTGGACCTGACCATCCCGCGGGACAAGCTGATCGTCATGACCGGCCTGTCCGGGTCGGGCAAATCCAGCCTCGCCTTCGACACCATCTACGCCGACGGTCAGCGCCGTTATATGGAGAGCCTTTCCAGCTACGCCCGCATGTTCCTGGGCCAGATGGAAAAGCCGGATGTGGACGACATCCAGGGCCTTTCGCCCGCCATCTCCATCGACCAGAAGACCACCAACCGCAACCCCCGGTCCACCGTGGGCACGGTGACGGAGATTTACGACTACCTGCGCCTTTTGTACGCCCGCATCGGCATTCCGCACTGCCCGGTGTGCGGCCGGGTCATCAGCCAGCAGACGGTGGACCAGATGGTGGACGCCGTGCTGGAACTGCCCGCCGGCACCCGGTTCCAAGTGCTGGCACCGGTGGTGCGCGGCCGCAAAGGTACCCAGCAGAAGGAGCTGGACGCCGCCCGCCGGGGCGGTTACGCCCGTGTGCGCATCGACGGGAACATGTACGACCTTGACGAAGAAATTTCTCTGGAAAAGAACAAAAAGCACACGGTGGAGATCGTTGTGGACCGTCTGGTCATCAACGAGAACGTCCACAGCCGTCTGGCCGACAGTCTGGAGACCGCCCTTGCCCTCACCGGCGGACTGGTCACGGTGGACGTTCCGGGCGGGGAAGCCATGCAGTTCAGCCAGAGCTACGCCTGCCCGGAGCACGGCGTATCGGTGAACGAGCTGGAACCCCGGATGTTCAGCTTCAACAACCCCTTCGGCGCCTGCGAGCGCTGCACGGGTCTTGGCACCTTCATGCGGGTGGACCCAGAGCTCATCATCCCCAACAAGGAGCTTTCCATCCGGGAAGGCGCCATCAAGGCCAGCGGCTGGTACTACGCAGAGGGCTCGGTGAGCGAGATGTACTATGAGGGCCTTGCAAAGCATTATGGCTTTACGCTGGATACTCCCATCAAGGATCTGAGCGCCGAGGCGCTGAACGCCCTGCTCTACGGCACCGGCGGCGAGCGAATTGAGATGTACCGGGAGAACGAGTTCGGCTCCGGGCGGTACCTCAACGACTTTGAGGGCATTGTGAACAACCTGGAGCGTCGTTTCCGGGAGACCGGCAGCGAGTGGATGAAAGAGGAAATTGCCACCGTAATGAACGGGGTGGAATGCCCCGAGTGCCACGGCAAGCGCCTCAAACCCGCCAGCCTCGCGGTGACGGTGGGGGAGAAGAACATCAGCGATTTCTGCGAGATGAGCGTACGCCAGGAACTGCAGTTTTTGAGCGGATTGGAACTCTCCCATCAGGAGCATCTCATCGGCGACGGCATTCTGAAAGAGGTACGGGAGCGCCTGGGCTTTCTGCAGAGCGTGGGCCTGGACTATCTGACCCTCTCCCGTGCCGCGTCGGGCCTGTCCGGCGGCGAGAGCCAGCGCATCCGCCTTGCCACCCAAATCGGCAGCGCCCTCACCGGCGTGCTGTATGTGCTGGACGAGCCCAGCATCGGCCTGCACCAGCGGGACAACGACAAGCTCATCGCCACCCTCAAGCGCCTGCGGGACCTGGGCAACACCCTCATCGTGGTAGAGCACGACGAGGACACCATGCGTCAGGCGGACTACATCGTGGACGTGGGCCCCGGGGCGGGCGTCCACGGCGGCGAAATTGTGGCCGAAGGCACGGTGGAGGACATCTGCGCCGCTCCCCGCAGCATCACCGGCGACTACCTCTCCGGACGCAAGAAGATCGTAGTGCCCGCCACCCGGCGCAAAGGCACCGGCAACAAGCTGCGCATCGTGGGCGCGGCGGAGAACAACCTGCGTAACATCAACGTGGATATTCCCCTGGGCAAGATGGTCTGTGTCACCGGCGTGTCCGGGTCGGGCAAGTCCAGCCTCATCAACGAGGTGTTCTACAAGGCCCTGGCCATGGAGCTGAACGGCGCCAAGCGCCGCCCCGGCAAGTTCAAGGCCCTGGAGGGTCTGGAATATGTGGACAAGGTCATCGGCATCGACCAGGCTCCCATCGGGCGCACCCCTCGCTCCAACCCCGCCACCTACACCGGCGTGTTCACCGACATCCGCAACGTCTTTGCCCAGACCCAGGACGCCAAGATGCGTGGCTACGGCCCCGGCCGGTTCAGCTTCAACGTGAAGGGCGGCCGGTGCGAAGCCTGCGAGGGCGACGGCATCGTGCAGATCGAGATGCACTTTTTGCCGGACATCTTTGTGCCCTGCGAGGTGTGCAAGGGCGCACGCTACAACCGGGAGACGCTGGAAGTCAAGTATAAGGGCAAGAGCATTGCGGACGTGCTGAACATGACGGTGGAGGAGGCCTGCGTCTTCTTCGCCAACGTGCCCAAAATCGCCCGCAAGCTGCAGACCCTGATGGACGTGGGCCTCGGGTATATCACCCTTGGCCAGAGCGCCACCACTCTTTCCGGCGGCGAGGCTCAGCGCGTCAAACTAGCGCTGGAACTGGCCCGCCGGGATACCGGCCGCACGGTCTATGTGCTGGACGAGCCCAGCACCGGCCTGCATGTGGCGGACGTCCACAAGCTCATCGGCGTGCTGGACCGTTTGGTGGAGGGCGGCAACACGGTGGTCATCATCGAGCACAACCTGGACATCATCAAGCGCGCCGACCACATCATCGACCTCGGCCCCGAGGGCGGAAGCGAGGGCGGCACCATCGTGGCCACCGGTACCCCGGAAGAGGTGGCAAAGAACCCCGCTTCCTATACCGGGCGCTACCTCGGCCCCATCCTGGAGCGGGACCGGGAGTGACAGGCGCACTTCGCTCTTGTGCGCCAGCGCAAAATATAGTATACTGAATCAGTATGTCGGCGCATTTGCCACAAGCAGGGGTGCCGGTCTGCAAATGACACCCAAGCGGAGGAATGAACTTCATTGGAGATCCTGCATTTTGAACACAACGAACAGGCGGCGCAGCTCATCGCCTCGTTCTACGATACCCCGCCGCTGGCCTATATCCACTCCTTCGGCTGCCAGCAGAACGTCAACGACGGCGAAAAAATCAAGGGCGTGCTGGCGGACGTGGGCTTTGGCCTGTGCGATGCGCCGGAACAGGCGGACCTCATTCTATTCAACACCTGCGCTGTGCGCGAGCACGCCGAGCAGCGGGTGTTCGGAAATGTGGGCGCGCTGAAAAGCCTCAAGGAGAAAAATCCCCGGCTCATCATCGGCCTGTGCGGCTGCATGGCCCAGCAACCCACCGTGGTGGACAAGCTGCGTCAGAGCTATCCCTTTGTGGACCTGGTGTTCGGCGTGAACGCCATCGACACCCTGCCGCAGCTGCTGGTACAAAAGCTCACCGGCGGCAAAAAGCGCCTCTTGCAGACGCCGGTGGAGCGGGCGGACATCGTGGAAGAGGTGCCCATCCGCCGCGATTCTGACTTCCGGGCCTGGCTGCCCATCATGTACGGCTGCGACAACTTTTGCACCTATTGCATCGTGCCCTATGTGCGCGGCCGGGAGCGCAGCCGCCGACCCGAGGACATTATGGCGGAGTTCCGTCAGCTGGTGGACGCGGGCTACAAAGAAATCACCCTGCTGGGCCAGAACGTGAACAGCTACGGCAAGGGCCTGGAACCCCGGGTTGACTTTGCCGACCTGCTGACCATGCTCTGCCAGGTGCCGGGAGACTATCACCTGCGCTTTATGACCAGCCATCCCAAGGACGCCAGCCGCAAGCTCATCGATGTCATCGCCGCTGAAGAGCGCATCTGCAATCACCTGCACCTGCCGGTGCAGAGCGGCAGCGACCGCATTTTGAAAGAGATGAACCGGCACTACACGGTGGAGCAGTATCTGGAGCTCATCGACTACGCAAAGGCGAAAATCCCCGATGTGACCTTCTCCAGCGACATCATCGTGGGCTTCCCCGGGGAGACCGAGGAGGACTTTGAAGCCACGCTGGAACTCATCCAGAAGGTGCAGTATATGCAGCTGTTCACCTTCATCTACTCCAAGCGCACCGGCACCAAAGCCGCCACCATGCCCGACCCGGTGACCCACAAGGAAAAAACCGAGCGGATGGCGCGCCTGCTGGCAGTGCAGGAGAAAATCGCCCACGCCGAGACCGCGGCGCTGGTGGGCGGCACCCAGCGGGTGCTGGTGGAGGGCCACAGCCGCACCCCCGGCACGCTGGCCGGCCGCCTTTCCAACAACCTTGTGGTGGAGTTTGCCGGCGATGAAGCGCTCATCGGGCAGTACGCCCGGGTGCATTTCACCGATAGCAAAGGCACCATCCTCAAGGGCGAACTCGTGTAAAACAAAAATACTTTACAATTAAAAGGAGAACTACCATGGACGCGATCGACCTTTTCAAGAAAGCCGCTGTTGCCCTTCAGACCGACGAGCGCTATCTGGCCCTGGCCGCAGCCCGCAAGGCCAACGACGAAGACGAGGCCCTGCAGGAGATGATCGGCGAGTTCAATCTGGCCCGTATGGACCTGAACAACGAGATTTCCAAAGATGAGCGCAGCGACGAGCGCGTTGCCGCCCTGAACGCCAAGGTCAACGACCTCTACGGCAAGATCATGGCCAGCGAGGGCATGGTGGCCTACAACGCCGCCAAGGCCGAGGCCGAGGCTCTCATCAGCCACATCGACGCCATCATCAACACCGCCATGAACGGCGGCGACCCGATGCTGGTGGAAGCGCCTGAGGCCGGCTGCACCGGCAGCTGCGCTTCCTGCGGCGGCTGCGGCTGATTTTGATATCACACCCAAAACGGCGCGGCGGCTTCTGCCGCCGCGCTGCCCTTTCATAAGAGGCCCCCTTCAAAAAACACAGGCAGGTGAAGCGCAACAATGGCGGAACTTTCCCCCATGATGGCCCAGTATTTTGAGATCAAGCAGCAGCACAAGGACGAGATCCTTTTTTTCCGACTGGGCGATTTTTACGAGATGTTCTTCGACGACGCGATCCTTGCGTCCAAAGAGCTGGAGCTCACCCTCACCGGGCGGGACTGCGGCCAGGCCGAGCGCGCTCCCATGTGCGGCGTGCCCTTCCACAGCTATGAGAGCTATGTGGCCCGGCTCATCGCCAAGGGCTACAAAGTGGCCATCTGCGAGCAGATGGAGGACCCGGCGCTTGCCAAGGGCCTTGTAAAGCGTGACGTCATCCGCGTCATCACGCCCGGCACCGTCATCGAGAGCAGTATGCTCCAGGACGACAAAAACAACTACATCTGCAGTATATACTTGGAAGGGGACAAGGCCGGCGTCTGCTTTGCCGACGTTTCCACCGGCCAGACCTACGCCACGCTGCTGAACGGGGCGGCGGTGAGCGGCCAGATCATCACCGAGCTCTGCCGCTACAACCCCAGCGAGGTGCTGCTCAACGAAGCGATGCTCTCACTGAAGGACGTCACCGCCTACATCAAGCAGCACATGGCCTGCGCGGTGGAGCTGATGGAGAACGAAGCCTACGCCGACGCGCAGGATGCGCTGAACGACCAGTTCGGCGAAGGCTGGCCTGTTTCCGGCGGTCTTGCGAAAGACGGGCCTGCCGGCTTTGCGGTGTCCGGCCTTCTGACCTACCTGCGCCGCACCCAGAAGCACGGCGTGGAGCGTCTTCGCACCGTTGTCAGCTACGCCGAGGCCCAGTACATGCAGCTTTCGCCGGTGACCCGGGCCAACCTGGAACTTACGCAGACCATGCGCGGACGGGAAAAGCGGGGCACCCTGCTTTGGGTGCTGGACAAGACCCAGACCGCCATGGGCAAGCGCCTTTTGCGCAGCTGGTTGGAGCAGCCTCTGGTGAGCGCGCCGGCCATCAACGACCGTCTGGACTGTGTGCAGGCCCTGCACGGCGAAAGCGTCCAGCGAGCCGAGATCACCGAGACGCTGAGCCATGTATTTGATATGGAGCGTCTGATGACCCGCACGGTCTACGGCAGCGCCACGCCGAAGGAGATTTACACTCTCGCCGCCACCTGCCGCCAGCTGCCTCAGCTTCGCGCGCTGGCGGAAAGCTTCGATTGCCCCCAGCTGAAGGCGCTGGCGGTGCAGATCGACCCCCTCACTGACATCCACGACCGCATCGTGTCCGCCATCGATGAGAACGCCCCCTCCACTCTGAAGGACGGCGGCGTCATTCGGGCAGGCTTCTCGCCGGAGGTGGACGAGCTGCGGGATATCGTCCACGGCGGCAAGGGCTTTTTGTCTCAGATGGAGGCAAAGCTTAAGGAAGAGACCGGCATCCGCACCCTGAAAGTGGGCTTCAACCGGGTGTTCGGTTACTACATCGAGGTCAGCAAGTCCTTCACCGACCAGGTACCCGCCAACTTCGTGCGCAAGCAGACGCTGGCCAACGCCGAGCGCTATATCACCGAGGACTTGAAAAACCTCGAAAATAAAATTCTGGGCGCCAACGAGCGTCTTCTGGTTCTGGAGCGCAAGCTGTTCGAGGAACTGCTGTTCAATTTGTCGGCGCAGCTCACCCGCATCCAGTCCACCGCGGCCGCGGTGGCAAAGCTGGATGTGCTCACCGCACTGGCCCAGGTGGCGGCGGACAACAACTACGTCCGTCCCACGGTGGACGAGGGCAGCGAGCTGCTCATCCAGGAGGGCCGCCACCCCGTTATTGAGCAGATGCTCAAAGGCAGCCTGTTCGTGCCCAACGACACCACGCTGGATTGCGCTGAGAACAACCTGCTCATCATCACCGGCCCCAACATGGCAGGCAAATCCACCTATATGCGCCAGAACGCGCTGATCGCGCTGATGGCCCAGATCGGCAGTTTTGTGCCCGCGAAGGAATGCCGCGTGGGCGTAGTGGATGCCATCTTCACCCGCGTGGGCGCTTCCGACGATCTGGCCGCCGGCCAGTCCACCTTCATGGTGGAGATGACCGAGGTGGCCCAAATTCTGGAATATGCCACCCGCAAGAGTCTGGTCATTCTGGACGAGATCGGCCGCGGCACCTCCACCTTCGACGGCATGAGCATCGCCCGGGCGGTGGTGGAGCACATTGCCGGCAAAATCGGCTGCAAGACTTTGTTTGCCACCCATTACCACGAACTCACCGAGCTGGAAGACCTGCTGCCCGGCGTCAAGAACTACAACATCGCCGTGAAGAAGCGGGGCGACGACATCACCTTCCTGCGGCGCATCGTCCGCGGCCCCGCCGACGACAGTTACGGCATCCAGGTGGCAAAGCTGGCCGGCCTGCCCGACGAAGTCACCGAGCGGGCCAAGCAGGTGCTCAAGACGCTGGACGCCGCCAGCCAAAGCAACAAGCGGGTCACACAGCTGGATTTTGAGGCGCTGGAGGCAATGAACAGCCCCGCAGTGCCCAGCGAAATGATGGACAAGCTCAGCGCCCTGGACGTGGAGACGCTGACCCCCATCGAGGCGCTGAATTTCCTCTACGAGCTGAAAAAGACGCTCGACAACTGATTTTACATAGGAAAGGGGAGACGGACCCATGGCCGTGATCCATGTGCTGGACAAGCACACCGCGGAGCTCATCGCTGCCGGCGAGGTGGTGGAGCGCCCTGCTTCGGTGGTGAAGGAACTGCTGGAAAACGCCATCGACGCGGGCGCCACCCAGGTGAGTGTCGCCATCGAAAAAGGCGGCGTGTCCCTCATTCAGGTGACGGACAACGGCAGCGGCATCGAAGCGGAGTATATCTCCACGGCCTTCATCCGCCATGCCACCAGCAAAATCTCCTGCGAGCAGGATCTGGAAAGTATCCACACGCTGGGCTTCCGCGGCGAGGCGCTGGCCTCCATTGCCAGCGTGGCGCGGGTGGAAGTGCTCACCCGCACCGATCCGGATGAGTTCGCCTGCCGCTACCGCATCGAAGGCGGCGAAGAGCAGGGGATGGAGCCGGCCGCGCGCCCGGTGGGCACCACCATCACCGTGCGGGATCTGTTCTACAACACCCCCGCCCGGATGAAATTTTTGAAAAAGGATGCCAGCGAAGGCGCCTTTGTGGGCGAAACGGTCAGCCGCATCGCCCTTTCTCATCCGGAAGTGTCCATCGCCTTTGTCCGCGAAGGCAAACAGCTTTACAAAACGCCGGGCGACGGCAGTCTCAAGAGCGCGGCCTACGCCGTGCTGGGCCGTGACTTCGCCAAGGACCTCTTGTCCGTGGAGGACGCCAGCGGCAGCTACCGTGTGTCCGGCCTTGTCACGCCGCCCCGGGCCTGCCGGGCCAGCCGCGGCATGCAGTTCTTCTTTATCAACGGGCGCTTCGTCAAGAACCGCACCATGATGGCCGCGCTGGAAAACGCCTACCGGGGCACCCTCATGCAGGGCAAGTTCCCCGGCTGCGTGCTGGCGCTGGAAATGCCCGCCCAGCTGGTGGACGTGAACGTGCACCCCGCCAAAACCGAGGTGCGCTTCTCCCGCGAAAGCGACGTGTTCGACGCGGTCTACCGGGCTGTAAAAGCGGCGCTGGCTCAGCCCGGCAGCGGCGAGCAGCGTTTAAGCTTTTCCAAACAGACGGCGATGGACGAGCCGGAACAGCCGGTGGAGCAGCTGGACCTCTCCACCCCTGTGAAACAGCCGACCATTACACATTCCGCGCCGCCGCCCGCGGCAAAGCCTGCCCCGGCAGCGGGTCTGGGCGGCTGGGGCAGCGAACCGACGGTGCCCCGGCCTGCGCCCGTTGTGCGCCTGGCATTCACCGCAGCCCCGGTGCAGCAGGAAACTCTGCGCTCCGAGCCGTTGCCGCTGGATGCGGCGCCTGTCCGCCAGCCGGTGCAGCCGGCTCCGGAGCCTGTCTTACGGACGCCGGACCCAGCACCCGTTCCCGAACCGGAACCGCAGGTACAGGCAGTACCCGCTGAACCGCAGCAGGAGGCGCCGCAGGAAGAGCCGCTGGAGTACATCGGCGAGGCGTTCAAGACATACATCATCACCCAGCGCGGCAACGAGCTTTGCCTCATCGACAAGCACGCAGCTCACGAGCGCATTCTCTATGAACAGCTTGTCAGCGGCTACGGCGCTGCCAGCAGTCAGATTTTGCTGGCCCCGGTGACGGTGAACCTGTCCGCAGCGGAAAAAACGGCGCTTTTGGAAAACGCCGACCTGTTGAACGATGCGGGTGTGCAGGTGGATGACTTTGGCGGCAACACCATGCTGGTGCGGGCAGTGCCCGCGGACGTGCAGGTATCCGACGTGGAGGGCCTTTTGTGCGAGCTGGCCGACCGGCTTGCCCGCGGCAGCCGTGAGACTGTGAGCGAAAAGACCCAGTGGGTGATGCACTCCATCGCCTGCAAAGCCGCCATCAAGGCGGGGGACAAGTCCGACCGGCGGGAGCTGATGGCTCTGGCGCAGGATATTCTGAACGGAAAGGTGCCGCCTTTTTGCCCCCACGGCAGGCCGGTGGTGCTGAAACTTACCAAAAAGGAGCTGGAAAAGCAGTTTGGCCGATTGGGATAAAATGCCTGTGGTGGCCGTAGGCGGCCCCACCGCCAGCGGCAAGACCGCTTTTTCGGTCCAGCTGGCAAAGCGCCTCGGCGGCGAGATCGTCTGCGCCGACTCCATGCAGATCTATAAAGGGCTGGACGTGGGCACCGCCAAGGCGACCAAAGAAGAGATGGAAGGCGTGCCCCATCACCTGATGGATTTTCTGCCTCCGGAACAGACGTTCAGCGTGGCGGACTTTGTGGAGGCCGCGAACCGGGAAGTAAAGGCCATCACCGCCCGGGGCAGACTGCCCATTCTTGTGGGCGGCACCGGCCTGTACATCGAAAGCTTTTTGAACGGGGTGCGCTTTGCCGAGCAAAAGGCAGACCCCGCTCTGCGGGAAAAACTGGAGCAGGAGGCGGCAGCCCTCGGCCTCGAAGCGATGCACCAGAAGCTTGCGGCCGTGGACCCGGACTACGCCGCCACAGTCCATCCCAACAATGTGGGGCGGGTGATACGCGCGCTGGAGCTTTATTACTCCACCGGCAAGACCATGAGCCGGCAGCGGGCGGAATCCCTGCCCGAAACGCCCCCGTTCGATTCGCTGGTGTTCTGTCTGGCTCCGGCCGACCGGGCGCAGCTTTACCGCCGCATTGACCTGCGGGTGGACCGTATGCTCGAAGCGGGCATTCTGGAAGAAGCAAAGCTGGTCTTTGAGAACCGCGGCCGCTACCGCACGGCGGCGCAGGCCATCGGTTACAAGGAGTTCTTTCCCTATTTTGAAGGCACTGCGGAACTTGCCGCCTGTGCCGACAAACTCAAGCAGGCCAGCCGCAACTATGCAAAGCGCCAGCTGACCTGGTTCCGCCGCATGGAAAACGTCATCTGGCTGGACCCCGGCGATGAAACCACCCTGCAGCAGGCGGAAATAACCGTGCGCGAACATTTCGGGCTGTGAACGGCACGGCTCTCGACAAAGAAAGGAGGGGAAGGCTGTGAGAGGCTCTTTCGTAAAATACGGCATTATCGCCGCGCTGGGCCTTGCGGCGGCGTATCTCCTAGTGCAGATATTCACCGTGCTGGACCGCCCCTACCGCACCGAAACGGCCATCCTCTACGATATGTCCGACAGCCTTTATACCGGCGGCTATCTCGTTTTCGAGCAGTCGGAAGTGGCCGGGGAAGGGCAGATGGGCTATCTTGTCTCCAATGGCGAGCGTGTGGCCTCTGGCACGCAGGTGGCGGAGATCTACTCCGACCCCAGCCAGGCCCGGGCCCGCACCGCGCTCACCGAGCTGGACGCCCAGCTTGACCTGCTGGAGCGAAGCGAGAACACGGCGGGCACCGACGTGGACCTGCTGCTGACCCAGCGCCAGTCGGCCCTGTACGATCTGCTGGACAGCCTGGACCGCCAGGAGTACACCCAAATCTCCTCCAAAAGCAATGAGTACCTGCTCACACTGAATCGCCTGCAGATCACCACCGGCGCCACCCGGGATTTTTCCGGCGCCAAGGAGCTGATCGCGCAGGAACAGGCGGTGCAGCAGGCAAATCTCGGCAGCCCCACACCAGTCACCGTTCCCACCGGCGGCTACTTCGTGGCGGCAGACGCGGCGCAGATGCTGACCTACAGCAAAGAGGAACTGGACCAGATGTCCGCCGTGGCGATGGCCGACGCGCTCGCCGAAGGCGCGGGCACGAGGGACGTTTCCGGCGCGGGCAAGCTGGTCACCGATTATAAATGGTATTTCTACGGTGTGTGCACCGCCGATGAGAGCAAGAAATTCGAGGGCGTCACCAGCGTGGACATCAGCTTCCCCGGCGCGGCAGAAAAGGTCCTGCCCGCCACGGTGGAGAGCGTCACGGTGGACGAAGCTTCCGGCCTTGCGAAATTCGTGCTCAGCTGCGAATATGTGGGCGCGGACGTGCTGAGCCTCGCCTCGGCCACCGCCCGCATCGACTTCGAGTCCTTTAAAGGCGTGCGGGTCAGCGCCAAGGCGCTGAACATCGTGGACGGCAACAAGGGCGTCTATGTGAAATACGGCAACCTGGCGCGCTTCCGCAAGATCACCGTGCTCTATCAGGACGACGAGTACATCCTCGTGCCGGAGGGCGGCAAGGTGGGCACCGACAATGAGGTGCGGCTGTTCGATGAGGTCATCGTGGAGGGCACCGACCTCTACGACGGGAAAATCCTGTGAATATCAGGCAATGTTGCGTTTATTTATTGACAGAATCACGAAAAATAGCGATAATATATACTAACTGATGATGTGATTTCGAAGGAAGCAGTCATCATTTTCGGAAGGAGATACAGAAGATGCTCGACGGGCTTAAAAGATTTCTTGGTGTAAACGAAGAGGACGACGGTTACTACGACGATAACGAGGACATGTTCCCCCAGCGCAGCGCCGCGGAAGATGACGGCTATCAGCCGGAACCCACCAATAAGCGCAACAAGGTGGTGAACATCAACGCCACCACCCAGCTGCAGGTGGTCCTGGTGAAGCCCGAACGGTTTGATGACGCCAGCACTGTGGCCGACCATCTGAATGCCAAGCGCACGGTCGTGCTCAACCTGGAGGGCACCAACAAGGAAGTTTCCCGCCGCCTGGTGGACTTTTTGTCCGGCGTGGCCTACGCCAACAACGGCCAGATGAAGCGCGTTGCCAACAGCACCTTTATCATCACCCCCTATAATGTGGACATCATGGGGGATCTGCTGGATGAGTTAGAAAGCAATGGCGTCTTCTTCTGATGAACGGCAGCGGGGATACATTCCGCCCCGGAACGATCAGGAAAAATTGATCATGCGCCGTGCGCAGGACCTCTTCCGCGCCGCGCAGAACCGGGGCGTGGCCCGCTACAGCGGCTTTTTGTCGGACCGGGAGCAGAGTCTGGCGGAGGCCGCGATGAATCAGGTCGGCTGCACCTGGGCCGCCTTTTCGGGCGGCTATCCTGCTGCCGAGCGCAAACTGCTGTGCCTCGAACCGGCGGGCGCCTCAGGCGAACCGCCGATTTGTTGCGTTTTGATATCCTGTGCGGTGATGGGCGGCGAAGCCCCCGCCCACAAGGATTATCTCGGCTCTCTTCTGGGCCTTGGCCTTGAACGGGAGTGTGTGGGCGACATCCTGCCCGACCCCGAGACCCCCGGCAGGGCGTATGCCTTTGTGCTGGAACGGGTGGCGCCTTTGCTCTGTGATGAGCTTGTCAGCGTAGGGCGCTGTTCATCCCGCTGCGAGCGGTTTGACGGCCCGCTGCCGGACCATTCTGTCCAACGGGAGAGCAAGACCGCCACAGTGTCTTCTCTGCGGGCAGACGCGGTGCTGTCGGCCATGCTCCGCTGCAGCCGCGGCCAGGCGGAAGCACTGGTGCGAGGCGGCCGCCTGGAGATAAACCATGTACCCGTTTCCAGCAGCCATGCGCCCGTGTACGAGGGCGATGTGTTCACCGTGCGGGGCATGGGCCGCTTCAAGCTGGAGGCCCTGGGCGGCAAAAGCCGCAAGGATCGGTTGTTTATCCAATATTACCAATACTGACGGCACTGTGCCGCCACTTTCGGCGAAAGGAATGATCTGAATGATTTCACCCCAGGAGATCCGCACCGTAACCTTCGACAAGGTCATGCGTGGCTACCGTCCCGAGGACGTGGACGCCCTGCTGCAGCAGCTGGCCCAGCAGATGGAGCAGCTGCAGGCGGAGAAGGAGAGCACCGAGAAAAAGCTGTACGTCCTGGCCCAGAAGGTGGAGGAGTACCGCAAGGATGAGGATAACCTCAAGACTGCTCTGCTCAACGCCCAGCGCATGGGCGAGAACGTCATCAAGGAAGCCAAGCAGAAGGCAGAGTCCATCCTGCGCGAGGCGGGCATCAAGGCAGAGGATATCACCCGTGCCGCCCTGGAGCAGGTGAACGACGAGCAGCTGGAGCTGGAGCGGGTCAAGGCGGAAGTGGCGCAGTTCAAGAACAGCGTGCTGAGCCTTTACAAACAGCACATCGAGTCTCTGAGCACTTTGCCCGGCGACGAGCCGGAAGAGGCGGAAGAAGAGGAGATCCCCGCTCCTGTGGAGCAGGCAGAACCCGAACAGGCCGCCCCGGTGGAGGAGCCGGAGGCCCCCGCGGAGGCCGATCCTTTTGAGCAGGGCTTTGACGCGCCCGAGGAGCCGGACGACCCCATCAGCCGTTTCCCGGATCTCAGCGCCCTGTACGGTGCGCCTGCCGCAGAAGAGCCCGCGCAGACCGAGGAAGAGGAAGAGCCCACCCGCACCTTTGTGCCCGGCGCTTCCCGCGCGGCTGCCCCTCAGCCCGAGACCCCGCCCGCTTCGTCCTTGTTCGAGGGCTTTGAGGGCATCAAATTCAGCGATTGACAAATGCGCGCGCTTTTTCAAAATGTGCACATTTGAGGAATAGGAGTGTAGTTACCAGTGCCACAGGATTACAACAGCACGATCAACCTGCCCAAAACTCTGTTTGACATGCGGGCAGGCCTGCCCAAGAAAGAGCCGGAGATGCTCAAGGAGTGGAACGCCGATCATCTCTATGAGGAGCTGATGAAGCACAACGAGGGCAAGCCCCGCTATGTCCTTCATGACGGCCCTCCCTACGCCAACGGCAACATCCACATGGGCACCGCGCTGAACAAGATCATCAAGGACATCATCGTCCGCTATAAGAACATGACCGGCTTCCAGGCCCCCTATGTGCCCGGCTACGACACCCACGGCCTGCCCATCGAGCTGAAAGCGATGAAGCAGCTGGTGGGCAAGGGCGAGATCTCCAAGCTGGAGCTGCGCAAGGTCTGCCACGAGTTCGCCACCGAGCACATCGACATCATGGGCGAGCAGTTCCAGCGCCTGGGCGTTATCGGTGATTTCAAAAATCCCTACCTGACCCTGAAGCCCGAGTTTGAGGCCCGCCAGATCGAAATCTTCGGCGAGATGGCCAAGAAGGGCTACATCTACAAGGGCCTGAAGGCCGTGTACTGGTGCCCCGAAGACCGAACCGCTCTGGCCGAGGCGGAGATCGAGTACGGCGAGGACGAGTGCGATTCCATCTACGTCCGTTTCAACGTCACCGACGACCCGAACGGCATTCTGGAAAAGCGCGGCATCCCCATGGACAAAGCCTGGTTCGTCATCTGGACCACCACCACCTGGACCCTGCCCGCCAACGTGGCCATCTGCCTGAACCCCGACTATGACTATGTCTTCGTCAAGGTGGGGGAGGACTACCTGGTGATGGCCGAGGCCCTGGTGGAGAGCACCATGCAGGCCTGCAAGATCGACAGCTACGAGATCGTGGGCGAGCCCGTCAAGGGCAGCGAGCTGGAACTGATGCAGGTCCAGCATCCCTTCCTGGACCGCAAGAGCCTGGTCATCAACGGCGACCACGTCACTCTGGAAAGCGGCACCGGCTGCGTTCACACCGCTCCCGGCCACGGCGTCGAGGACTTTGACGTCTGCACCAAGCACTATCCTCAGGTGCCGGTGATCGTGCCCGTGGACGACGGCGGTTTCCTTACCGCCGAGGCCGGTCCCTTCAGCGGCCTCAAAGTCTGGGACGCCAACAAGGTCATCCTGAAGCACATTCAGGAGAGCGGCCACCTGCTGGGCGTGCAGCACATGAGCCACCAGTATCCTCACTGCTGGCGCTGCCACAGCCCCATCATCTTCCGCGCCACCAAGCAGTGGTTCTGCTCCATCGACGCCTTCAAAGAGGACGTCTACAAGGCCATCGACCAGGTGCAGTGGTTCCCCGGCTGGGGCCATGACCGCATGATGGGCATGGTGCGCGACCGCAGCGACTGGTGCATCAGCCGCCAGCGCACCTGGGGCGTTCCCATTCCCGCGTTCTACTGCAAGAAGTGCGGCAAATATCACATCACCGACGAGACCATCAAGGCGGTGAGTGATCTGTTCCGCCGCGAGGGCAGCGACGCCTGGTACAAGTATGAGGCCAGCGAGATCCTGCCTGCCGGCTACACCTGCGAGTGCGGCTGCACCGAGTTCGAGAAGGACAAGGACATCATGGACGTCTGGTTCGACTCCGGTTCCACCCATGTGGCGGTGCTGGAGGAGCGCCCGGAGCTGCATTGGCCCGCCGATCTGTACATGGAGGGCGGCGACCAGTTCCGCGGCTGGTTCCAGTCCAGCCTGCTCACCAGCGTTGCCACCCGCGGCGTTGCGCCTTACAAGAACGTGCTGTGCCACGGCTGGGTCGTGGACGGCGAAGGCAAGCAGATGCACAAGTCCGCCGGCAACGGCGTGGAGCCCAGCGAGATCATCAAGGACTTCGGCGCTGACATCGTCCGTCTGTGGGTCGCCTCCAGCGATTACACCGTGGACGTGCGCATCAGCAAGGAGATCGTCAAGCAGCTGAGCGAGGCCTACCGCAAGATCCGCAACACCGCCCGCTTCATCCTGGGCAACCTGAACGGCTTTGATCCCCGCACCGACATGGTGGCGGACGATCAGCTCACCGAGCTGGATCTGTGGGCGCTGGATCGTCTGGATCAGCTGAACAAGGCCGCCCGTGACGGATACGACAGCTTCGACTTCCACAAGGTCTATCACGCGGTCTATAACTTCTGCGTGGTGGATATGTCCAACTTCTACCTGGATGTGGCTAAGGACCGGCTGTACTGCAGCAAGGCGGACGCTCCCGCCCGCCGCGCGGCGCAGACTGCCATGTTCCGCATCCTGGTGGACCTCACCAAGATCATCGCCCCCATCCTGACCTTCACCAGCCAGGAAATCTGGAGCTTTGTGCCGGACTTTGACGGCAAGCAGAAGTATGTGGCTTTTGAGGACATGGCTGCTGCCGGCGTCTGGGCCCAGAGCGAAGAGTTCCGCGCCAAGTGGGCTCACATCATCGCCGTGCGCGATGATGTGAAGAAGGTCCTGGAGCAGGCCCGTGCCGAAAAGGTCATCGGCTCTTCTCTGGAAGCCAAAGTCACCCTGTACTGCGCGCCCGAGATGGCCGCGTTCATCGCCACCATCCCCGTGGAGCAGTGGGAAGATCTGATGATCGTGTCCCAGCTGGAGGTCGTGGAAGGCGAAGGCGGCGTTCACGGCGAGGTGGAAGGCCTGGGAGTTGCCGTGCAGCACGCCGAGGGCGAGAAGTGCCAGCGCTGCTGGAAGTACACCGCTGACGTGGGCTCCGATGCGCAGCATCCCTGCCTGTGCGGCCGGTGCGCTGCGGTGCTCGCAGAATAAAACAGTATCTCAAAAGCGGCGCGCTGAGTCGCATCGGCAACGGTGCGCCCGCGCCGCTTTTGAACTATCACAGACCCGGCCGCCCCAAGGCAGAGCCGGAAGTGGGAGGTATTCCTTGATTTCTGCACTCATCACCCTTGCGGCCGCCGCGCTGCTGGTGGTCATTGACCAGGGCATCAAGTTCTGGGCCACCGTGAATCTTGCACCTGTGGGCAGCATGCCCCTGATCCCCGGCGTGGTGGAACTGCGCTACTATCTCAACGACGGCGCCGCTTTCAGCATCCTCCAGGGCAAGCAGACCTTTCTGATTCTGTTCACCGGCGCGGCGCTTCTGGTCGTGGCCTGGTATCTGCTCTTCAAAAAGCCCGCGAAAAAGCTGGAATACATCGGCTGGCTGTTTGTGCTGGGCGGCGGCATCGGCAATCTGGTGGACCGCGTGATGAATGGCGAAGTGGTGGACTACATCAATCTGCTGTTCATGGATTTCGCAGTGTTCAACTTTGCTGACATTCTGGTCTGCACCGGTATCGGCCTTCTGCTGCTGAGCCTTCTGCTGGAAGAGCTGTCCGCCCGCAAACAGCGGCAGCAGGCTCCGGCGGAAGCATCCCCTTTGGAGCAGGACGATGGAACGGTTTGATGTTTTTGTGCCCGCGGAGTGTGTCGGTCAGCGTGCCGACCGGTTCCTTGCCGACCTGGAAGAGATCGAACTGACCCGCAGCGCATTGCAGCGTCTGTTTGAGCAGGGGCTCGTGCAGTGCAGCGGTCAGCCGGTGGCCAAGAACCGCAAGCTGCGGGCAGGGGAGCATCTGACAGTGGACCTGCCCGATGCAAAACCGCTGGAGGCCCAGCCCCAGAACATCCCGCTGGAGATCGTCTACGAGGACGAGTATCTGCTTGTGGTGAACAAGCCCAAGGGCATGGTGGTGCATCCCGCGCCCGGCAGCCCGGACGGAACGCTGGTCAACGCGCTGCTCTACCACTGTGCGGGGCGCCTTTCTTCCATCGGAGGCGTAGTGCGCCCTGGCATCGTGCACCGCATCGACAAGGACACCAGCGGCCTGCTGGTGGTGGCCAAAACCGACGCTGCCCACGAGGGCCTGTGCGCTCAGATGGCCGTTCACAGTGTGGACCGGGTCTATGAAGCGGTGGTGTATGGGCGCTTCAAGGAGCCGGAAGGCTTTGTGGAAGCCCCCATCGGCCGCCATCGCACCGACCGGAAAAAGATGGCGGTGGTCCCCGACGGGAAATATGCCTACACAGGCTACCGGGTGCTTGAACAGTATAATGGCTTTACACATATTGCCTGCCGCTTAAAGACCGGCCGAACCCATCAGATCCGGGTGCATATGGCCAGCATCGGCCATCCGTTGGCGGGCGACAGCGTATATGGCCCGCGGGACTGCATCAAGCGCCTGAACGGGCAGTGTCTTCATGCGCGGGTGCTGGGCTTCGTGCATCCCGTTACGGGGGAGACAATGCGCTTTGAAAGCCCGCTGCCCGCCTATTTCACAGAGTTTCTGCGCACTCTCCGAAAGGAGCCGGAATCATGATCGAATCTCTTGCGGACCTTCTGGTCGTCAGCGATCTGGATAACACCCTTCTCACTGCGAATGAGGGTGTGCCTTCCTGCAACCGTGTCACCATCCAGCTGTTCTGTGAGCTGGGCGGCCGCTTCACCGTGGCCACCGGCCGCCCTGTGGAGTCGGTGCGCGCCGCGCTGGGTGATCTGCCCCTGTCCTGCCCGGCCATCACCTGCGGCGGCAGTGTCCTCTATGACATGCAGGCAGACGCTCCGCTGGAAAAGCATTTTCTGCCCCGGGAGGGTGCAACGCAGGTCATCGAGACCGTTATGAGCCAGTTCGCGGACATCGGCGTGGAGATCATGGTGGAGGACGGCCGCCTGTATATCGTTCAGGCCAACCGTTACACTCAGGCTCATGTGCAGGAAGAGAAGATGCACAGCGTGCTCTGCCCCCTGGACCAGGTACCCGACAACTGGGCAAAGGTGGTTTTTGCGGCAGATCCGGTCACGCTGGCTTCGTTGCAGTCTTTCTGCGCGTCTATTCCCATGGAAGAGATGTATTTCCTGCACACCAATCTGATGTATTACGAGATCATGCCTGCCGGCGTGAGCAAAGCGCAGGCGCTGCGCCGTCTGTGCGCGATGCAGAATATCCCGATGGAAAACACCGTGGTCATCGGTGACTATTACAACGACATCGACCTGATGCGCGCCGCCGGCCATGCAGTGGCCGTGGGCAACGCCCCCACCGAAGTGAAACTGGTGGCGGACGAAGTGGTATCGACCTGCCGCAACGGCGGAGTGGGGGAGTACCTCTACAGCCTGATCCGAAAATATACATAACGAAGGCCCATTGACGCCCTTATCGGTGCGCCAACGGGCTTTTTTACAAAGATTTCGGTTTTTCGTGCCGGGAAGATATGCTATAATGACTCTGTAAACTCCGAAATGGGGGAGCTGCTGGATGAAAAAGGTTCTGCTGACCGCCGCATGCTGTGCTGCCGCGCTGGCGATCCTTTTGGGAGGCTATTTTTGCTATGCACCGTTCTGGCAGCCGGAGTACGCGCCGGTCTCGCCCGATCCGGTCTCGGCGGAAGAGGTGCTTCGGGTTAATCTGAACACGGCCACCGCTGCGGAATTGCAGAGCATTCCCGGCATCGGCGAGGGGATGGCGCAGGCAATTCTGGAATACCGGGAGGAGTTCGGCGGATTCATTATTGTGGATCAAGTCCTGCTGGTGGAAGGCGTCAGCACGGATGACGTCAAAGCATGGCGCGAATATCTTTATATCGAAGAATGATTTTCAAGGAGGGGGAACTGACGATGGAGCCCCAACGTCAGAACGTGTTTATCAATCGTGAGCTCAGCTGGCTGGATTTTGACCGGCGGGTGCTGGCCCTGGGCAAGGAAAAAACGGTCCCGCTGGCGGAGCGGATGAAATTCACTGCCATCTACGGCAGCAATCTGGATGAGTTTTTCATGGTGCGTGTGGGTTCGCTCTATGACCGCACACTGCTGAAAAACGAGATCACCGACAATAAGACAAAACTCACCGCCGCGCAGCAGCTGGCGGCCATCATGCCCAAAACCGCAGACCTGCAGCAGCAGTGCGACAAGATCGTGGTGAAGCTGCGTCAGCATCTGGCGGAGCAGGGCTATGTGCGCATGGATTTCCAGAACCTTGCCAAAGAGGACGAGCGCTTCTGGAAAAAGTATTTTCTGAACGAGATGCTGCCTGTGCTCTCGCCGCAGATCATCGACCACCGCCATCCCTTCCCGTTCCTGCGCAACCAGGAGATCTATCTCTGCGCTACTCTGAAAGGCAAGGGTGACGCCGCCGTCTCCTACGGCCTCATTCCCATCAGCAGCCAGTTCGAACGGATGCTGTATCTGAAGAAGAATGACCAGCTGCTCTACGGTCTTGCAGAAGAACTGATCTTCCGCTTTGCCGACCTGGTCTTTCCGAAAGGGATGCTGCAGAAAAAATGCCTGTTCCGGGTGACCCGCAACGCCGACATTGACGTGCAGGAGGGCATGTTTGACCAGGACATCGACTATCGTCAGGTGATGAGCGAACTGCTGAAAAAGCGTCGCAAGCTGGCGGCTGTGCGGCTCCAGTTCTGGAACGAGCCTCCCCAGGAGATCAGTAAATACCTCTGCGAAAAGCTGATGCTTCCGGAAAAGCAGTGCTTCTATCAGGAAAGCCCTCTGGATCTCTCCTGCTATTTCAAACTGGCCGCCCGTCTGCAGGCAGACGGACGCACCGACCTGTTCTACCCGGTGGCGAAACCCATGCAGGCTCCGTCGAACTTCAAGCTGGGGGAGGAAGCCAAGCACCGGGATGTGCTCATTGCTTATCCCTATCAGAGCATGCGCCCCTTCATTAAGATGCTAATGGCCGCGGCTTATGACCCGGATGTGGTCAGCATCAAGATGACCCTGTACCGCATGGCCAACAACTCCCAGATCGTGCAGGCGCTGGTGGCCGCCGCAGAGAACGGCAAGGAAGTAGTCACTATCGTGGAGCTGCGCGCCCGTTTTGACGAGCAGAATAACATCGACTGGTCCAAAAAGCTGGAAGAAGCAGGGTGCACCGTCATCTATGGCCTGGACGATTACAAAGTCCATTCCAAGCTGACCCTCATCACCCGGCGCAGCCAGGGCCGTTACTTCTACACCACTCAGATCGGTACCGGCAACTACAACGAAAAGACCAGCGAGCAATACACCGACCTCTCCTTTGTCACCACCAACCAGGAGGTAGGCGAGGAGGCCGCTGCTATCTTTAACAATCTGGCGGTGGAACGGCTTACCGATGACACCGAACATCTCATCGTGGCGCCGCTCCATTTCAAGAGCGTGCTGCTGAAAGAAATGGACGCCGAGATCGAAAAGGCGCGGTTGGGTCAGCCTGCCCGCATCATTCTGAAAAACAACTCCATCAGTGACAAGAATATCATCGAAAAGCTGGTGGAGGCCTCCCAGGCCGGCGTCCCCACCGACATGATCGTGCGCGGCATCTGTTGTGTGCAGGCGGGGCTTCCCGGCCAGACTGAGAATCTTCGCATCCGCAGCATCGTGGGCCGCTATTTGGAGCACTCCCGCATTTACGCTTTTGGTGAAGGCGAGAATCTGCGCATTTACATGGCCTCGGGCGACTTCCTCACCCGCAACACCGAGCGCCGTGTTGAGGTGGGCATCCGTGTGGATGATCCCGCCATTGCAAAACAGCTCTGGGATATTCTGCAGCTTCAGCTGGCAGATAATGTGAATGCCCGGGAAATGCGCCCCGACGGCAGCTACGCCAAGGTCAAACCTGCCGAAGGCCAGCCGCTGGTAGACAGCCAGATGGAGCTGTACAATTATTTCAAGGATGGTTTTGCGTCCGCTTCGCCCGCCGCACCGGAGAAAGGGGAAGAGACTGCGGTTTCCGAGGGCTTCTTCAGCCGCCTTCGCAAATGGCTGCATCGCAGCTGACATAAACCGGTATAAAGTCGAGTGCCTTTACAGGTACTCGACTTTTTTCTGAGCAAAATATCGCAAAAACAAGCGTGTAAAGCCGTTTTGCGTTACATCATTAAATACTGGGAAACTGGCGGCTTTTGCTTGATTTTGTCCCAAAAAACGTATAGTATGGGGATATGACAAGAAACAAGTATTGTTTTGTATTATAGAGAGGAGGCGGGGATTTGAAACGCATACTGAGGCTGCTGGCGGCCGGCTCGCTCTGCGCAGTGCTGCTCAGCGGCGCGGTGTTTGCAGAGGAAGCCTCCGGAACAACGGCTTCTCCCGCAGAGATGAAGGCGGTCGTTCTTCAGGCCGGGCAGGATTTTGACCCGGCCGCAGGGGAGAGCGACAGCAAAGCGCAGCTGGATGCTGCGATGTCGAAGATCGCGGAATATGGAATGAACGCCGTATTTTTCCCGGCCAATACTTCTGATGGAGCGCTGTTTGCCGGCGAGACTTGGCCGATGGCCAGCAGCTATGACCTGTTGGGCTATGCGGCAGAAGCGGCACGGGCACAAGGGCTTTCCTTTTACGTCCTTTTCGACGCTTCTTGCGGCGTGGATGGGCAGGGTCAATACGGCGCCCACGGCAACCTGAGCGCCGCCGCCATCCAGAGCTCCTCCAAAGTATTGGGGGAACTGACCGGAACGTATCAGCCGAACGGCGTCTATCTCACCGGCTATTATAATCAGAAGACCGCCGAAAGCATGAGCATCTACCGCAGCGAAGGCGCTTCCATGGGCTATGACAACTGGGTGCGGGAATGCGTCAGCTCCCTCGTGGTAAATGCCTCCGCAGCGGTCAAAAGCGCAAAATCAGACGCGGTGTTCGGCCTTGTGACCGACCCGGTGTGGGCGAACCAGACCACCGACCCTGCGGGCAGCGCAACGGAGGCAGACTTTGAGATGGCCACCGACGCCTATGTGGATCTGAACGCCATCTTTGCCTGGGCGGATGTGGACCAGGTGATGGTGCGCTGCACCGGCTCCCTCACCGATGAGGCCCAGAATTTCAAGACGGTGCTCACCTGGTGGGCACAGACAGCGTCGCAGTACGGAGCGGGAGTTTCCGCCTGGATCTGCAACGACCGGCTGGGCGGCGACGAACCCGGCTGGAAAGCTCCGGATCAGGTGATGCGCCAGATCATCGAGACCCGGGCCGTGGACGGCTGTGTCGGCGCGGCCTACGGCTCGCTTTCTGCACTGGACGCGAACGTGGGCGGCTCCACCGACGTACTGCTGCGCTACTACGCCGACCAGATCGAAGAGCAGGACATCCTTACTGACCTGACCGTGAGCACGCCGGAAAAACGCACCTACACCACCCAGGAGCCGCAGGTAAACTTCTACGGCGCCTCCGACCCCAACTTCCCGCTGACCCTCAACGGCAAGGAACTGGAGCGCAACAGCGAAGGTGTGTTCAGCGTGGAGATGAATCTGGAGCCGGGGCTCAACACCTTCACCTTTGAGCACAAGGAAAAATCCGTTGTATATAAAATCACCCGCGAGGTGGTCATCATCAAGGAGGTCTCGCCCTCCGGCAGTATGACAGTGGAGGGTTCCACCCAAGTGGGTGTCACCGTTATGGCCTACTCCGGCTCCACCATCACCGCCAGCCTGGGCGGCGCCAGCGTCACCCTTACCGAGCAGGAGCTCACGGGAGACACGGCTGACGGCAACACCTCCAGCTATGTGCCCTACAAAGGCACCCTCACCGTGCCGGCGGCCACCGAGAGCCAGCAAGACGTGGGCAACATCACCGTCAGCGGCACCTGGTCCGGCATCACCCAATCCGCCTCTGGCGCCCGGGTGTATGTGGCGGCGCTGCCCCAGCAGGCGCCCGGCGTGGAAGGGGAGAAGGGCCACCTGGTGGAGGTCACCGCAAGCCAGGCCCGCACCTATCCCGCAGGTGTTCTGAACAACGACCCCAACGGCAGCTGCTTCCCGCTGCCCAAAGGCACAGTGGACTACATCGTCAGCGATAAGCTCACCTACTACGATGACACCTACGGCAGCGGTGAGTATTACATTCTGGGCAGCGGCGTCCGGGTGAGCGCATCTTCCGTGAGCAGCCTGGGCGAGGCAGAATGGCAGCTGTCCTCGCTGAGCGGCGCGAACAGCTGGGCGGACGGACAGTATGTCTATGTCAGTTTTGCCCGCTCCGGCCGCAAGACCGCTTACACCGTGTCCTTTGACGGAGTGGGGTATTCCTCCTCCGGCGGCGTGAACAGCTTTGCCGGCGCAACCAGTATGGTGGTGACGCTCAAGGATACCCGTGCCGATACCGCCGCCCCCGGCCTTGCGTCCAACAACCTGCTCAGCGGCGTGAGCCTTTCCCAGCAGGGCAACGATACTGTGATCCGCTTTGATCTGCGCAAGGCCGGTTCCTTCCTGGGCTACCGTGCCTACTACGACGGCGACAATCTGGTGTTCCGCTTCAACCAGATTCCCAATGGACTCTCCGGCGCGAAGATCTACATTGACCCCGGCCACGGCGGTTACGACGGCGGCACCTCCATCAGCGGCATGTACACCGAAAAGACCCTGAACGCCGACATCGCCAACCGTGTGGCAGACATCCTGCGCAGCCGGGGCGCGACGGTGCAGGTGACCGACACGTCCGGTTACGTCTCGCTGGACAGCCGGGTGAACCAGTCCCAGAGTTTCAGTCCGCACCTGTTCGTGAGCATCCACCATAACGCCGGCGTTTCCAGCGCAAAGGGCACCGAGGTATACTACTTCAATCCCTATTCCCGCCAGCTGGCGGCGAATCTGTCCGGCGGAGTGGCCGGGGCGCTGGGCACCACCAACCGGGGCGACAAATACGGCGCCTACCGGGTCACCACCCACATGGAGTTCCCGGCCGTGCTGGTGGAATGCGGATTTTTGACCAATCCCGACGAGTTGAGCAAGCTGCAGAACGACAGCTATAAAAATGCCATCGCCACGGCGATCGCAGACGGCATCCAAAACACATTGACCTCCATGCTGTGAGTCAGCACAAAAGACCGGCAGAGCCGCATCGAGCGGCCCTGCCGGTCTTTTGCTATTTTTTCTTCGGGCAATGCATAAGAATAGACTATATCATGCCGAAGAAAAAGGAGCAGGACCATGTGGGAAAAGACCCAGGAAACGCAATATCCGCCCATCCTTCCGGGAACGGAAGAAATGAAAGTTGCGCTCACTCCGCCCGTCACGCCCCGGGAAAAGCAGCGGCCCAACTACATCCTCCGGGTGCAGGTCTTTCTCTGCCTGCTGGCCACGGCGGCCGTTCTGATTCTGGACTATGCCGCGCCGGAGTTGTACCGCCGGTGCAGCGAGGCCTTTTACAAGGCGTTGGAGAGCGGGGTAGAGCTGAACGGGCAGGAGCAGCTGCTCAAATTCACCTCCGAGGTGGTAAATCGGCTGCAGGGAGAGGTGATGGAAGTCATGGCAGAACTGAAGGGGGATACGGAAGAACAGGGCGGCCTCCCCGAACTCACCGGCGCGGGCGGACAGCTGACGGCGTTCTGGCCCTTTGTGCCGGAGGGGAACTCCACCAAGTCCTATCAGCCGCCCTTTGCGCTCAAACTGCCGCTGGAAAGCTTTTATATCACGTCGGACTACGGCTGGCGCAAACACCCGGTCACCGGAAAAAGCGACTTCCACACCGGCGTGGACCTGGCCGCGGCCGAAGGCACGCCCGTCCGCCCCGCTGCCGGCGGCGTGGTGCAGAAAAGTGAATACAGCGCCTCCTATGGCAACAACGTGGTCATCCTCCACAGCGACGGCGTGACCACCCGCTACTGCCACATGCAGTATGTGTTCGTGCGGCAGGGGGAGACGGTGGATGAAAACGCCGTTCTCGGCACAGTGGGGCAGACCGGCATGGTCACAGGGCCGCACCTGCACTTTGAGCTGCTGCACAACGATGTGCGTTACGATCCCGCCCAGGCGCTGGGGCTTTCATGAGGCACCTGCGCGTTCGTCGTCCGGTGCTGTTTCTGGCGGCGCTGTGGTTCGTGCTCTACCGGGATCACACCGGCCTTGTGCGGGTGGGGCTGCTGGCGGCGCTGCTGCATGAGTGCGGCCACGTGGCGGCATGGCTTGCCCTCACCAAAAGCCTGCCGGTCCTGCGCTTTTCGCTGCGCGGCATCGGTCTGGATGCTTCCGCCGCGCTTCTTACACGCGGCGAGACTTTTCTGCTGGCTCTGGCCGGGCCGCTGACCAACCTCGTGCTTTGCGCCGCTGTTCTGGGCCGGATGCAGCTGTCCGCCAGCTACTGGGGCTATTTCTTTGCGGCGGCCAATCTCGCCACCGGATTATTCAGTCTGCTGCCTCTGGGAGATCTGGATGGGCGAAGGATGCTGCAATGTCTCCTTCCGTGATTGCATTTGCGGGTCGAATCGGGTACAATAAACAGGAATCAAACCTGTGCGCCTCTTTTTTGCGGCGCACGCGATGGAGGAAACGGTTTTGTTTGACCCGAAATTGAAAGAAGCTCTGGCCCATGTGCAGAAGCCGGGCCGCTACACCGGCGGCGAGCCGGGCTGCATCATGAAGGACAAGGCAGATGTGGACCTGCGTTTTGCCTTCTGCTTCCCCGATACCTACGAGGTGGGCATGTCCTTCCTGGGCATGAAGATCCTCTATGAGCTTTTGAACCAGCAGCCCAACTGGTGGTGCGAGCGCGCCTTCATGCCCTGGGTGGATATGAAGGCGGAGATGGAGCGGGTGGGCCTGCCTCTCTACGCGCTGGAGAGCAAAGACCCCCTCACCGCCTTCGACATCGTGGGCTTCACGCTGCAGTATGAACTGTCTTACAGCAACATCCTCGCCATGCTGGACATGGCGGGCATCCCTCTGCGGGCCGAGGACCGGGGCGAGGAGTGGCCGCTGATCGTGGCCGGCGGTCCCTGCGTGTGCAACGCCGAGCCCTTGGCGGATTTCATCGACATGATGATGCTGGGCGAAGGGGAGGAGCAGCTGCCTCACGTCTGCCGCATTGTGGAGGAAGCCAAGCGTCTGGGCCTGCCCAAGAAGGAAGTCCTGCGCCGCATCGCCGCCGTGCCCGGCTGCTATGTGCCTTCTTTCTATGATGTGACCTATCACGAGGACGGCCGGGTGAAGGCTGTCACCCCCAACGACCCCGCGGCTCCCGCCGTCATCACCAAGGCGGTCATCCGGGATATGGACAGTCAGACCCCGCCCACCCACTTTGTGGTGCCCATGGTGGGCGCGGTGCACGACCGTGCCCAGATCGAGGTGCTGCGTGGCTGCGTGCGCGGCTGCCGCTTCTGCCAGGCGGGCTTTTTGTACCGGCCCATGCGCCAGCGCAGCGCGGACAAGCTCAACGAGGCCGCCCGCCAGCTGTGTGACAACACCGGCTACGAGGAGATCAGCCTCACCAGCCTGTCCACCTCCGACCACAGCCAGCTGGAACCGCTGCTGGACGACCTGCTCACCTGGACCAAGGACGAGCATGTGAGCCTTTCGCTGCCCTCGCTACGCATCGACAACTTCAGCGAAAGCCTGGTGGAGAAGACCAACCGGGTGCGCAAGACCGGCCTGACCTTCGCGCCGGAGGCGGGCACCCAGCGCCTGCGGGACGTCATCAACAAGAACGTCACCTGGCCGGAGATCGAGCGCACCTGCTCGCTGGCCTTTAAAGCGGGCTACACTTCGGTGAAGCTCTACTTCATGATGGGCCTGCCCACCGAGACCATGGAGGACATCGAGGGCATCGCCGATACCGCCCAGAAGATCGTGGACCTCTATTACGCCAACCCGGACAAGCCCAAGGGCAAAGGTGTGCAGGTGACCATCAGCGTGGCCTGCTTTGTGCCCAAGCCCCACACTCCTTTCCAGTTCGTTCCCCAGGACACCGAGGAGCAGCTGCGGGAAAAGCAGCAGCATCTGCTGCACAGCGTGCACAGCAAGAAGATCCACGTGAACTACCACGACAGCTCCATCAGCTTTTTGGAGGCAGTGTTCGCCAAGGGCGACCGCCGCCTGGGCCGGGTGCTGGAGACCGCCTACCGCAAAGGCTGCTTCTTTGACGGCTGGGACGAGTGCTTCCACTATGACCGGTGGATGGAGGCCTTTGCCGAGTGCGGGCTGGACACCGCGTTTTATGCCAACCGCTTCATCGGGCTGGACGAAGTCACCCCCTGGAGCCACATGGACTACGGCGTGAGCCACGACTTCCTGGTGCGGGAGTATCAGAAGGCGATGGCCGCCCAGACCACTCCGCCCTGTAACCGCAAGTGCAGCGCCTGCGGAGCGAATAAATTTGTGGGAGGTGCCTGTTTTGACTACAGTAAGGATCTGGTTCACTAAGACCGGCGAGGCCTCCTACATTTCTCTTCTGGACCTGCAGCGGGTGATGCAGCGCTCGCTCAAGCGCAGCGGCCTGCCTGTCTGGTACACTCTGGGCTTCAACCCTCACATCTACATGACCTTTGCCTGCCCGCTGCCTTTGGGGCAGGAGAGCCTGGTAGAGAGCGTGGACGTCAAGACGGAAGCGGAGCAGCCGGACCTGGCGGCATGGAAAGCGGCTTTGGAGCCAGTGATGCCTCTGGGCGTGACCATTACCGCCGTCACCCTTCCCAAATGCAAGGCCGAGCAGATCGCCGGCGCGGTCTACACCGTGCGCCTGCCCGCTGAGTTCGCGCAGGGCCTGGATCGCTACAACGCTCTGTCTGCCGCCCCGGTGCTGAAGAAGTCCAAGCGCGGCCAGAAGGAGATCGGCCTCAAGGAGCACTGCCCCCGGCTGGACTATGCCCGGGAAGGGGACGAGGTGCGCTTTGAAATGCAGCTGCCGGCGGGGGAGGGGCTGAACCTCAACCCCAGCCTGTGGCTGGGCTTCCTTCAGGAGCAGTGCGGAGTGGACTCCACCCGGGCCCATGTGCTGCGCACCCGGCTCATTACAAAAAATTCTGAAGATTTTGCCTGAAAAAGCTTGCAAACGGCCAAATGCTGTGCTATCATATTTAGGCGTTAGTGTCCGCTGGCACCATCAGCGGGGTTAATGTATATCATTAAACGGGCGGTCCTCTGCCGATTATCGGGTATGAACGTCAAAAAAAATGGAGGATTCATCAATGGACGCAATGCAGATCATCACCCAGGGCATGGTCAAAGAGAACCGGCCCCAGTTCGAGATCGGTGACACCGTTCGGGTCTCCGTTCGCATCAAGGAAGGCGAGCGCGAGCGTATCCAGGCCTTCGAGGGCACTGTGATCGCCAAGAAGCACGGCGGCGTGGCCGAGACCTTCACCGTTCGCCGCACTTCCTACGGCGTTGGCGTGGAGCGCGTGTTCCCCGTCAACTCTCCCTTCGTCGAGAAGGTCGAGATCGTCCGTCACGGTAAGGTGCGTCGGGCCAAGCTGTTCTACCTGCGCAGCCGCACCGGTAAGGCCGCCAAGGTCAAAGAGCAGATCCGCTGATCGAAAGACACAAAAAAAGGGGCAATGGATATTGCCCCTTTTTTTGTTATATGCTACAATAAAACCCATCAAATTTATTCATTATCACGGGGGAGGGAACACATCTTGGAGGAAACCCGTTTCCGGCGCAATGTGGATATTCTGGACTGGTACGACGCGCTGGTGTTCGCGCTGGCGGTTCTGGTCCTCGTGTTCGCCTTCTGCGCCCGCATCGTAGTAGTCAGCGGCAGTTCCATGAACAACACTCTGGTGGACGGTGACCGTCTGCTGGTGCAGAGCACCTTCTATACTCCGCAGCGGGGCGACGTCGTGGTGGTGGACAGCTACATCAATTACGGCAAGCCGCTGGTCAAGCGTGTCATTGCCAAGGGCGGCGACACTGTGGACATCAACCTGGAGCAGGGCCTTGTGTATGTGAACGGCGAGGCTTTGGACGAGCCCTATGTGCCGGAGGGCACACTCTCCACCGGGGACGTGCAGTTCCCCCTTACCGTGCCCGAGGGAACGCTGTTTCTGATGGGCGACAACCGCCAGCACTCCACCGACAGCCGCAGCAGCAGCGTGGGCTTCATCGACGAACGGGACATCCTGGGCAAGGTGGTCCTGCGCATCTATCCGTTCAATAAAATAGGATTGATCCAATGAGCAATGAATTTGTGAATCGCCGCAACATCCAGTGGTTCCCCGGCCATATGGCCAAGACCCTGCGGCTCATCGAAGCGAATCTGAAAAACGTGGATGTGGTGCTCCAGCTGCTGGACGCCCGCATTCCTCTGAGCAGCCTGAACCCCGAACTGCAGCGCCTTACCGCGTCCAAGCCCCGCCTGTATGTAATGAACAAAGCGGACCTGGCCGACCCGGCGCTCACCAAGGCGTGGCAGGCTTATTTCCGCGCGGCAGGCGCCGGCTGCATTGCCATCAGCGCAAAGCAGAAGGGCAGCGCCGGGCAGGTGCGTAGCGCCATCGAGGCCGAACTGCGTGAACTGCTGGAAAAGCGCGCCGGCAAAGGCATGTCCGGCGCCCGCATCCGTGTGATGGTGGTGGGCATCCCCAACGTGGGCAAGTCCACCTTTATCAATAACTTTGCGGGTACTACCCGTGCCAAAGCTGCCGACAAGCCCGGCGTTACCCGTGGCAAGCAGTGGGTCACGGTGGGCAACTATGACCTGCTGGATATGCCCGGCGTGCTCTGGAAGAAATTTGACAGCCTGGAAACTGCCACGAATCTCGCGTTCATCGGCTCCATCAAGGACGACATTCTGGACATCGAAGAGCTGGCCATGGGCCTTGTGGCCCAGATGCAGACGGTCTATCCCGACCGTCTGGCCCAGCGTTACAAGCTGTCCGAAGAGTTAGTGACCGAACTGGGCCCCTGGGAACTGGTGGAAGCCATCGGGCGTGCCCGGGGCATGCTGGTAAGCGGCGGCGAAGTGAACACCGAGCGCGCTGCCATCATGCTGGTGGACGAATTCCGCGCCAGCAAATGGGGCCGCATCACCCTTGAAACGCCGCCCCACCGGGAGGAACAGCAGGATGGAAACGAACAGCCCTCTGTATGAATACGACGCCGCCGTCCGCGCACAACACGGGCTTTTCTGCGGCGTGGACGAAGCGGGCCGCGGCCCTTTGTGCGGGCCGGTGTGCTGCGCGGCGGTCATCCTGGACCCCGAGAACCCGGTGACCGGCGTGAACGACTCCAAAAAGCTCAGCGAAAAGAAGCGCGAAGCCCTCTTTGACGAGATCAAGGAAAAGGCGCTGGCGTACCAGATCGTGTTTGTGAGCCCTGAGGAGATCGACGAGAAAAACATCCTTTGGGCCACCATGGCCGGCATGGAGCGGGCGGTGGCAGGCCTTGATCCCGCGCCCGCTTTCGCCGTGGTGGACGGCAACCGCGTCCCGCCGCAGCTGGAAGTACCCGCTCTGGCGCAGGTGAAGGGAGACGGCGTGTGCGCCAGCGTGGCGTCCGCGTCTATCCTCGCCAAGGTCAGCCGGGACCGCTTTATGCTGGAACTGGACCGGCAGTACCCCGAATACCAGCTGGCAAGGCACAAAGGTTATCCCACCAAGCTGCACTACGAACTGCTGGAACGCTATGGAATCCAGCCTTTCTACCGGCGCAGCTTTTTGAAAAAACTGGGGTATTGAGCATGGACGCGAAGGCGTTTGGCCAAAAAGGCGAGGCCGCCGCGGCCCGGTATTATCTTGACCGGGGCTGCCGGCTTCTGGCCCATAACTACCGTACCCGCATGGGAGAGCTGGACCTTGTGCTGCTGGACGGAGAGACGGTGGTCATCGCGGAGGTAAAATCCCGCAGCGAGACCAGCCGCGGCCCCGCAGCCGGAGCGGTGGGCCCGGCCAAACAGCGGCGCGTCATCCTTGCAGCCCAGCGCTTTTTGCAGCAGTCCGGCCTGTCGGAGCATCCCGTCCGCTTCGATGTGGTAGAGGTCACGCCCGCAACGGGCGGCGGGCTGCTGGTACACTGTATCCGCAGCGCCTTTGAACTTTGAAGGCGCAGGAAAGATAGAGGGGGAATCATGATGCAGTTTAAAACCACTCGCGGCGAGGGCCAGCCTGTCAGCGCGGCCCGGGCCATCTGCCTCGGCCTTGCCGGCGACGGCGGCCTGTTCGTGCCGGAACAGTTCCCTTCGGTGGATCTGAAGGAAGCACTGGGCCAGCCGGACTATCCTGCGCTGGCGGCTTTCATTCTGGAAAAATTCCTCACCGACTATGATCCCGCTTTCCTGCGCGAAACCGTGCGTCAGGTCTACGGCGAAGCCTTCGGCGAGGGCACCGCGCCTCTGCGCAAAGCCGGGGACGGGGTGTACAGCCTGGAACTGTGGCACGGCCCCACCTGCGCCTTCAAGGACTTCGCCCTTCAGCTGATGCCCCGCCTTCTGGTGGAGGCCAAGCGCATGCTGGGCGACACCACCACCACCGCCATCCTGGTGGCCACTTCCGGCGACACCGGCAAAGCAGCCCTTGCAGGCTATTGCGACGTGCCGGGCGTCACCATCACTGTGTTTTATCCCAGCCACGGCACCAGCGAAGTCCAGCGCCTGCAGATGACCACTCAGCAGGGTGAGAATGTGGCCGTCTATGCGGTACAGGGCAATTTTGACGACGCCCAGACCGGCGTGAAGCGGGTCTTTGGCGACGCGGACGTGGCAAAGCAGCTGGCCGAGCGGGGCGTGCAACTTTCCAGCGCCAACTCCATCAACTGGGGCCGGCTCGTGCCGCAGATCGTCTACTACTTCCACGCCTACAGCCAGCTGGTGCGTTCCGGCGCGCTCAAGGTGGGGGAGAAGGCGGATTTCTGCGTGCCCACCGGCAACTTCGGCGACATTCTCGCCGGCTGGTACGCAAAGCAGATGGGTCTGCCCGTGGGCAAACTGATCTGTGCGTCCAACAAAAACGACGTGCTCACCGAGTTCTTTGCCACCGGCGTCTACAATGCCCGCCGTCCCTTCTACCGCACCACCTCGCCCTCCATGGACATTTTGGTGTCCTCCAACCTGGAGCGGCTGCTCTATCACATGGCGGGCCCCGAGAAGGTCAAAGGCTGGATGAAGCAGCTGTTCGAGACCGGGTCTTATAAAGTGGAGCCGGAGGTGATGGAGCGCATTTGCGCCGACTTCGGCGCCGCCTGCGCCGACGACGACGCCGCCGCCGCGCAGATCCGTTCGCTCTTTGAGAAAGAGGGCTATCTCTGTGATCCCCACACCGCTGTCGCTTTCAGCGCCGCGGTGCGCAACAAGGGCGAGGCGCCCATGGTGGTGCTCTCCACCGCCAGCCCCTTCAAGTTCCCGAAGGATGCGCTGGCCGCGCTGGGTCAGCCGCTGCCGGAGGACGAGTTCGAGGCCATGGCCGCGCTGGCGCAGTACGCCGGCCAGCCCGCGCCCCAGGCGCTGGCGATCCTGCGCAGCCTGCCCGAGCGGTTCGACAAGACCATCCGTCCCGAGTCTCTGCGGAACGCGGTACTGGGCGAGTAAACAAAAAACGACCCGCGAAACCGATTCGCGGGCCGTTTTTGAGAGCGCTTCGCCGGATTATACCTCGGTGAAGGTCTCGCACTTGGTTCTGCCGATGTCGTCGTAGCAGTTGTTGACGTGAATGGTGCCGGCGGTGCAACAGCTGGAACCGTTGTTGTAGACGCAGTTCTTCACGTCGCAGCAGATACCGTTGATGACAGGTTCGTTCGCGTTCATTTTTCTTTCCCCCTTTTCTGGTCTTATTGTGCCCGGTGCGCCGGCGATTATCAGGAGGTAGGCATGGCAATTTTTGTAATAGGCGACCTGCACCTCTCGCTGGGGTCCGACAAGCCGATGGACAAGTTTCCCGGCTGGCAGGGCTATGTACAGCGCATCCGGGAAAACTGGCTGCGCCTGGTCGCTCCCGATGACACGGTGGTGCTGGCAGGGGATACCAGCTGGGGCATGAAACTGGAAGAAGCCGCTCCGGACTTTGCCTTTCTCGAGGAGCTGCCGGGGCAAAAACTGCTTTTGAAAGGCAACCATGACTACTGGTGGACCACCGCCCGCAAAATGGAGACCTATTTTGAGGCCCAGGGCTTCCACAGCCTGCATCTGCTGCACAACAACGCCTATCATGTGGAGGGACTTGCCCTGTGCGGCACCCGCAGCTGGCTTTTTGAGCCGGACGAGCCCCACGATGAAAAGGTAATGAACCGGGAGCTGGGCCGCCTGCGGGCCAGCCTGCAGGCAGCGGGGGACAGTGGTGAGGAAAAAATCGCTTTCCTGCACTATCCGCCGGTCTATCCCGGCGCCTGCTCTCCGCAGGTCATCGAAGTGATGCGGGAGTTTGGGGTCAAACGCTGCTTCTACGGCCACCTGCACGGCGCTTCGGTGCGCGCGGCAGTGCAGGGGGAGGTGGACGGGCTGGAATACCGCCTGATTTCGGCCGATGCGCTGCACTTTTGCCCCCATAAAATTTAGGAAAAGTATGGATTTCTGGCCATACGCATGATATAATAAAATGAATCTCTTTGTACGGAGGCTATATCAATGAATCTTGTAAAAAGCGAAAAGCTTGAAAAAAGCATGCACGAGCTGCAGTTCTCTGTGGACGCCGAGTCCTTCAAGGCTGCCATCGACAAGGCCTACAAGCGCGAAGGCAAAAAGTACACTGTTCCCGGTTTCCGCAAGGGCCATGCGCCCCGCGCGGTGATCGAAAAGATGTACGGCGCCGACATCTTCCACTATGACGCCATCAACGACCTGTTCCCTGAGGCCTACGAGGCCGCGGTGGTGGAGTCCGGCATCCAGCCCGTGGGCCGTCCCGAGGTGGACGTGGTCTCCGAGAGCCTGGAAGACGGCGTGGTGCTGAAGGTCGTCGTGGCTGTGAAGCCCGAGATCAAGGTGGGCAACTACACCGGTTTAAAGGCCACCAAGAAGGTCAATACTGTGGACGACGCCGACGTGGAAGCCGAGCTGGTCCGCATGCAGAACCGCAACGGCCGCATCATCACCCGCGAGGGCAAGGCCGAAAACGGCGACACCGTGGATATGGACTTTGAGGGCTTTGTGGACGGCGTCGCCTTTGAGGGCGGCAAGGCCGAGCACTACAGCCTGGTCCTGGGCAGCGGCAGCTTCATCCCCGGCTTCGAGGATCAGCTGATCGGCCACGAGGCCGGCGAGGAGTTCGACGTGAACGTCACCTTCCCCGAGGAGTACCAGGCCAAGGAGCTGGCCGGCAAGCCCGCCGTCTTCAAGATCAAGCTGCACGAGGTCAAGACCAAGGAGCTGCCCGCTCTGGACGACGAGTTCGCCAAGGACGTGAGCGAGTACGACACCCTGGATGAGCTGAAGGCCAGCATCCGCAAGGGCATGGAAGAGCAGAACGAGAAGCAGGCTGCTCTGGCCGTGGAGAACGATCTGGTGGACCAGGTCATCGCCACCATCGAGGGCGACATCCCCGACGCCATGTACGAAGCCCGTATGGACGAGGCCGTGCGTGACTTCGAGTACCGCCTGGCGCAGCAGGGCCTGAAGCTGGATATGTACCTGCAGTACATGGGCCAGACCCTGGAGTCCTTCCGCGCTTCCTTCAAGGAGCAGGCCGAGAAGCAGGTCAAGATCCGCCTGGCTCTGGAGGCCGTTGCCGCTGCCGAGCAGATCGTTGCCTCCGACGAGGATCTGGAAAACGAGCTGCAGCGCATCGCCGACAGCTACAAGATGGAGCTGGCCAAGGTCAAGGAGCTGGTCAACGCCGACGAGGTCAAGAAGGATCTGGCGGTGAACAAGGCCATCGACTTCATCCGCGACCACGCGGAGATCACCGAGGAAAAGGTCGCCAAGGAGGGCTGATCGCCCGAACGGCGCTTCACCTTACATAAGCCGTCCTGCATTGACCGATACGCGCTCTGCGGCCCGTATCGGTCAATTTTGCAAGACTGCTTACATTTTTTCACTGGGAGGTACAGCCAAATGAGTTTGGTTCCTTACGTTGTGGAGCAGACCGCCCGGGGCGAGCGCTCTTACGACATCTTTTCCCGCCTTTTGAACGACCGCATCATCATGCTCAGCGATGAGGTCAACGACGCCACCGCCAGCCTGGTGGTGGCCCAGCTGCTGTATCTGGAAGGCCAGGACAGCGAGAAGGACATCAGCCTCTACATCAACAGCCCGGGCGGTTCCATCACCGCCGGCATGGCCATCCACGACACCATGCAGTATATCAAGTGCGACGTGTCCACCATCTGCATGGGCATGGCCGCCTCCATGGGCGCATTCCTGCTGGCCAGCGGCGCCAAGGGCAAGCGTCTGGCTCTGCCCAACGCCGAGATCATGATCCATCAGCCGCTGCTCAGCGGCCTGCAGGGTCAGACCACCGACATCAAGATCCACGCCGATCATCTGGTGCGCACCCGCGAGCGCATGAATCGCATGCTCAGCGAGTACACCGGCCAGCCCATCGAAAAGATCATGGCCGACACCGAGCGCGACAACTTCATGTCCGCCCAGGAGGCCGTCAATTACGGCCTGATCGACGCGGTCATCACCAAACGGTAATCAATCCGCGCGAGGCGCGTTTCGCGTGCCGGCGCATCGTTTAGGGGTAACTATGGCAAACAATTCGAACGGAAAAGACAAAGATAAGAATCTGCGCTGCAGCTTCTGCGGCAAAAGCCAGGACGAAGTGGAGCGCATGATCATCGGCCCCGGCGTCAACATCTGCAGCGAGTGCATCACGCTGTGCTCCTCGCTGCTGGACGAGGACGGCAAGCCCGACGCCCCCAAGGCGGCGGCCCGCCGCAACAACGTGCGGCATGCCGCTCCCACGCTGGACCCGGTAAACGTGCTCACCCCCGCCGAGATCAAGGAGGGGCTGGACCGTTACGTCATCGGCCAGGACGAGGCCAAGCGCGTGCTTGCCGTGTCTGTCTACAACCACTATAAGCGCATCCTGAGCGGCGAGAGCAAGAACGACGTGGAGCTTCAGAAGAGCAACGTGCTGCTGCTGGGCCCCTCCGGCGTGGGCAAGACCCTGCTGGCCCAGACTCTGGCCAAGATGCTGGGCGTTCCCTTCGCCATTGCCGACGCCACCACCCTCACCGAGGCCGGCTACGTGGGCGAGGACGTGGAGAACATCCTGCTCAAGCTCATTCAGGCTGCCGACTTTGACGTGAAGCGGGCGGAGATCGGCATCATCTACATCGATGAGATCGACAAGATCACCCGCAAGAGCGAAAACCCCTCCATCACCCGCGACGTGGGCGGCGAGGGCGTGCAGCAGGCGCTGCTGAAGATCCTGGAAGGCACCGTGAGCAACGTTCCGCCTCAGGGCGGGCGCAAGCATCCCCAGCAGGAATTCATCCAGATCGACACCAAGAACATCCTGTTCATCTGCGGCGGCGCCTTCGACGGCCTGGAAAAACACATCCAGCGCCGCACCGACGCCTCCTCCATCGGCTTTGGCAGCAAGCTTCGTGACACCTCCGTACAGGAAAAGCAGAATCTGCTGCGCAAGGTCGAGCCCCACGATCTGGTGAAGTTCGGCCTCATCCCTGAGCTCATCGGCCGTCTGCCGGTGGTCACCGTGCTGGACCCGCTGGACGAGAACGCTCTGGTCCGGGTGCTCAAGGAGCCCAAGAACAGCGTCATCAAGCAGTACCAGGCTTTGATGCAGATGGACAACGTGGACCTGGAGTTCACCGACGAGGCCCTGCGCGCCGTGGCCAAAAAGACCATCGAGCGCAAGAGCGGTGCCCGCGGCCTGCGCAGCGTGATGGAAGAGATCCTTATCCCCATCATGTACAAGGTCCCCAGTGACCCCACCATTGTCAAAGTCACCATCACCCCCGAGGCCGTGGCCGGCGGCGAGCCCGTGCTGGAGTACGGCGCAGTCCGCAAGCGGTATAAGAACACGGTTCCCGTGGTGTAAATGCCGTAACGGCAAACAGCTTTACAGAAGAATTGTTCTGAAATCGAAACGGTACGAGCATTTTGCCCGTACCGTTTTTGGGAGGGAATGCCAATGTCTGAACGTGTAACGATCAAGGTGGACCACAATGTGCTGCATCTGCCGGCCATTGCCCTGCGCGGGCTTGTGGTGTTCCCGGGCAGCGTCATTCATTTTGAAGTGGGCAGGGAGAAGAGCATCGCCGCCATCGAGTGGGCGATGGCCAATGCCATCCCCATCTTTCTGATCACCCAGCGGGAGATGGATGTGGAGGAGCCTACCACCTCCGATCTGTACCGCTATGGTGTTGTGGCACAGGTCAAGCAGGTGATGCGCGTCTCCGATGACCTGGTGAAGGTCCTGGTGGAAGGGCAGTACCGCGCCCGTCTGCTGGCACTGGAAAGCGGCGAAAAGATGCTCACCGTCACGGTGAAGGAAGCGCCGGTCCGCGGCCTGCAGAAAGCGGGCAGCGTGGCCGCCGAAGCGCTGATCCGCAGCCTGAAACAGGCTTTTGAGACCTACCTGCAGCTGAATCCCCGCATGCCCAAGGACGTGGTGTATACCATTCTTTCCGGCAGCGACGCTGTGTTTCTGAGCGAATATATTCCGGCCAACCTGCTGTTCAAATACCAGGATAAGCAGACCGTCCTGGAGCAGAGCACCCTGATGGGGCGGCTCCAGACCACGCTGGATCTTCTCTACCGGGAAAACCAGGTCCTGGAGCTGGAAAAAGAGATCCAAGACAAGGTCAACGACCAGATGGAGAAAAACCAGCGGGACTACTATCTGCGGGAGCAGATGCGCGCCATCGCCACCGAGCTGGACGGCGATGACGACGTCCGCTATGAGGCCGAACGGTATCTCCAGCAGATCCGGGCCCTCAGCCTTTCGGAGGAAGCCACCGAAAAGCTGGAAAAAGAGGCGGAGCGCCTGGGCAAAATGCAGGGCAACAGCCAGGAGGCGGCGGTCATCCGCACCTATCTGGACACCTGCCTCGGCCTGCCTTGGGGCGTTTACACCCCCGACGATCTGGACCTTGCCCGGGCGGAAAAGCATCTGGACCGGGAGCACTACGGCCTGAAAAAGGTCAAGGACCGCATTCTGGAACTGCTGGCGGTGCGCATGCTCAACCCCGATTCCAAGGGCCAGATCCTCTGCCTTGCAGGCCCTCCGGGCGTGGGCAAGACCAGCATCGCCCGCTCCATCGCCGAGTGCATGGGTCGCAAATACGCCCGCATGAGCCTTGGCGGCGTGCGGGACGAGGCGGAAATCCGCGGTCACCGTCGCACCTATGTGGGCGCGATGCCGGGCAAGATCATCAGCGCCGTCTCCACCGCAAAAAGCATGAATCCGCTCATTCTTCTGGACGAGATCGACAAACTGGCGGCCGACTTCCGGGGCGACCCGGCTGCCGCGCTGCTGGAAACCCTGGATCCGGAACAGAACAAGACCTTCAAGGATCACTATCTTGACATCCCCTTCGATCTCAGCCAGGCGTTCTTCATTACCACGGCCAATGACCTTTCCTCCATCCCGGCGCCCCTTCTGGACCGTATGGACGTCATCGAGCTGCCCAGCTACACCCGCGAGGAAAAGTTCAACATTGCCAAACGGCACCTGCTGCCCAAGCAACTGAAGAAAAACGGCCTGACGGGGCGGGTGAATCTGACGCCAGGGGCTATCTATGGCCTCATCGACGGCTACACCCAGGAGGCAGGCGTGCGCGGTCTGGAACGTGCCATCACCGAGGTGCTGCGCAAGTGCGCCCGCAAGGTGGCCGCCGGCGAAACGGAGAAGGTGACCGTCACTGCCGCCAATCTGGAGCCTTTGATGGGCCCCCGCCGCGTCAAGCCGGACTTCTACAACCGCACCAACGCCATCGGCATCGCCAACGGCCTTGCCTGGACCAGCGTGGGCGGCGCGATCCTGCCCATCGAAGTGCAGGTCATCCCGGGCGGTTCCGGCAAGATCGAGCTGACCGGCTCCCTGGGCGACGTGATGAAGGAAAGCGCCCATCTTGCCGTCACCTTTGCGCGGGTCCACGCCGCCGAATACGGCATCGACTCCGAACAGCTCAAGACCGCTGACCTTCACATCCACGCCCCCGAGGGCGCTGTGCCGAAGGACGGCCCCTCTGCGGGCGTCACCCTCACCACGGCTCTCATTTCCTGCCTGTCCGGCGTTCCCGTGCGGGCGGATGTGGCCATGACCGGCGAGATCACCCTCCACGGCGACGTGCTGCCCATCGGCGGGCTGAAAGAAAAGAGCATGGCTGCCTACCGGCAGGGCATCAAAACGGTGCTCATCCCCCAGGCAAACCAGAGCGACCTTTACGACGTGGACGAAGAGGTCAAAAAGGCCGTCCGCTTTGTACCGGTGAGCCGCCTGGAGCAGGTGCTGAGCCACGCGCTGCTCACGCCCCGGCAGGCCCGCCGGCTCCAAAAGGCAAAGCAGGCTCCTATGTCCGGTGCTGCCGAACCGGTAGTGCGGGTCGAGCAGCAGCCCCATCCGTCCACCCTGCGCCAGTGATAAAGGAGGCCCGTTATGAACTACCAGAAAGCTGACTTTCAGGCTTCCTATGGTCTTTCCAGCCAGCTTCCCGAAAGCGACCGGCCGGAGTTCGTTTTTTCCGGCCGGTCCAACGTGGGCAAGTCCAGCCTTATCAATAAACTCTGCAACCGCAAAAATCTCGCGCGCGTCAGCGCCACGCCGGGCAAAACGGCTACCATCAACTTTTATACGGTGGACGGCGCCTATTTTGTTGACCTGCCGGGCTACGGCTACGCAAAGGTCTCCGCTGCGGACCGGCAGCGCTGGGATCAGCTGATCAACAGCTATTTTGACGCGGCGCGCAACTGCGTGCTGCTGGTCCAGCTGCTGGACAGTCGCCATGCGCCTTCCGCCGACGATATGCAGATGCTGGAGTACCTGCGTTACCGAAAGATTCCCTTCGTGGCCGCGCTCACCAAAGCGGACAAACTGAAAAAAAGCGAGATCGCCAAAAAGAGGGAAGAGTTCGCCTTCCTGACCGAGGAGTTCGGCTGCCGGCAGATCGTGCTTACCAGCAGCGAGACAGGCTTCGGCGTGGATGAGCTGCGCTCGATTTTCGAAAGTCTGCTCTCCGAAGAGGTGTAAAGTCGATATGGCTTACAATGAATTTGCCTATTTTTATGACGAGCTGAACGGCGAAGCGGACTACGATGCACTGTATACTTATGTTACGGAGCAGCTGCAGGCCCACGGTATCACTGACGGCATCGTGGCTGACCTTGGATGCGGCACCGGCGATTTGACGCTGATGCTCACCCAGGCGGGCTATGACATGATCGGGGTGGATCAGTCGGAAGAGATGTTGGCCGTGCTGCGGGAAAAGGCGGACGAATTGGGCATCTCCCAGCGTCTGCTCCTGCTGCGCCAGGATATCCTCAGCCTCGACCTGTTCGGCACCATCCGCGGCGCCGTGTCCACCTTTGACACCTACAATCACATCGGCCCTGCGCCCCGCTTTGAGCAGGCCGTGGCCCGGGCTGCCTTTTTCATGGAAGAGGGCGGCGTGTTCATTTTCGACCTTAACACCCCCTATAAGCACCGGCAGGTGCTGGCGGACAACGAGTTCGTGCTGGAAGGCCCGGACGCCGTCTGCCGCTGGCGCAACGCCTGTTCGCCGGAAGGGGACAGGGTGGACATTTCCATCCAAATCGAGTATCTCGACACAGGCGAAGTGTTCCGGGAACAGTTTGCGGAGTACACCTATGAGGCGGACTATGTAAAACAAGTGCTGGAAGAAAACGGTTTTGCGCTGGCGGAACTGCGGGACGGCGAGACCTTTGGGCCGCTGCAGCCGGACAGTCAGCGTTACATTTTTACGGCGATCAAACAATACACACAACTGGAGAAGACACACAATGGCTAACATGATTCGCGGTATTTCCGACAACGGCGGCGTGGTGTTCTACGGCGTGGATTCCACCAACATCGTGGCCGAGGCCGAGCGCATCCACAAGACCAGCGCTGTGACCAGCGCCGCGCTTGGGCGGCTTCTCACCGCTGCCTCCATGATGGGCATCACTTTGAAAAGTGAGAAAGATTCCCTGACCCTCCGGCTCAACGGCGGCGGACCTGCCGGCACCGTACTGGCTGTAGCCGACGGCGCGGGCTGCGTCAAGGGATACGTGCAGAACCCGGTGATGGAGCTGCCTCTGCGCGGCGACGGCAAACTGGACGTGGGCCGCGCTGTGGGCAAGGACGGCACTCTGAGCGTCGTGCGCGATCTGGGCCTCAAAGAGCCCTATGTAGGGCAGATCCCGCTGGTGAGCGGGGAAGTGGCCGAGGACATCACCGCCTATTACGCCACCAGCGAGCAGACCCCTACCGTGTGCGCGCTGGGCGTTCTGGTCAACCCTGATCTGTCCATCCAGTGTGCGGGCGGCTATATGATCCAGCTTCTGCCCGGTGCTACCGAGCAGGAGATCTCCATGCTGGAGCAGAACGTCTCAAAGGCTCCCAGCGTCACAAAACTTCTGCAGCAGGGGATGGGCCCCAAAGAGATCATGGATCTGGTCCTGCAGGGGTTCGACCCGCAGGTGCTGGACGAATACGATGTGGCTTATAAATGTGACTGCAGCCGCCAGCGGGTGGAGCGCGCGCTGCTGAGCATGGGCCGCCAGGAGCTGGAGAGCCTTGCGCAGGAAGAAAAAAGTGTGGAAGTGAACTGCCAGTTCTGCGTCAAGACCTATAATGTAGACATTGCAAAGCTTCTGAAATCCCTGTAAAATCCTGATAAAACCATATGGTTTGCACATCTTTGGAGAAACTAAAATAAAGTTGAGAAATAGTCTTGACAAAGCAGGAAAGATGCGGTAAAATAAACACCGTCGCCAAAAGAGATTGGCGGTGCAAACCAATGGATTTGCGGCTTTAGCTCATCTGGTAGAGCGCCACCTTGCCAAGGTGGAGGTAGCGAGTTCGAGCCTCGTAAGCCGCTCCATTTTTTTGGAAGTTTAGCTCAGCTGGGAGAGCATCTGCCTTACAAGCAGAGGGTCAGCGGTTCGAGCCCGTTAACTTCCACCATTGTGGCCCGGTAGTTCAGTCGGTTAGAACGCTAGCCTGTCACGCTAGAGGTCGTGAGTTCGAGCCTCATCCGGGTCGCCATTTTTTGCCTCTGTAGCTCAGTTGGTAGAGCAGGGGACTGAAAATCCCCGTGTCATTGGTTCGATTCCGATCGGAGGCACCATTTTCTGCGGCTTTAGCTCATCTGGTAGAGCGCCACCTTGCCACGGTGGAGGTAGCGAGTTCGAGCCTCGTAAGCCGCTCCAAAAACAGAACCGACTTCTCCTCGGTTCTTATCTGGTGCCGTGGCCAAGTGGTAAGGCAAAGGTCTGCAAAACCTTCATTCACCGGTTCAAATCCGGTCGGCACCTCCAACCACACCGCAAACGTAACAGTTTGCGGTGTTTTTTGTTGCCCGCAGCGGGTCGACTGTGCTATACTGAAATTCTGATAACCTCGACATCAGAAAGGGGAGCAGCATAACCAATGGAACGTCGGGACAAAGTAAACTATTATCTGGACCTGGCAGAAAGCGTTTCTCAGCGCGGCACCTGCATGCGCCGGCATTACGGCGCGGTGATCGTAAAAAACGACGAGGTGATCTCCACGGGCTATGTGGGCGCGCCCCGCGGCCGCAAAAACTGCGATGACATGAAGGTCTGCATCCGCGAAAAGCTGAAGATTCCCCGGGGTGAGCGCTATGAACTGTGCCGCAGTGTCCACGCGGAGGCAAACGCCATCATCAGCGCCTCCCGCGACAAGATGCTGGGCAGTTCGCTGTATCTGGTGGGGATCGATATGGCCACCGGTGACTATGTCAAAAATGCCAGCAGCTGCTCCATGTGCAAGCGCATGGTCATCAATGCGGGCATCGAAAAGGTGTATATCCGGGATACAAGGAATGAATACCGTATGGTCCGTGTTCAGGACTGGATCGACAACGATGAGTCGCTTGAGGGCGTGTTCGGATACTGAGGGCAAAGGCGGTCTGTATTTTGAAGGATAACAAGCTGAAAACGATTTTTGTCTGCTCCAACTGCGGCGAGAGCAGCCCCCGCTGGATGGGCCGCTGCTCCAGCTGCGGGGCTTGGAACACGATGGTGGAGGACGTGGTGGTCCCGGAGCCCAAAACCGCGCCCCGCGGCACAGCCGCCCGTCCCGCCGGTGTGACCAGCATCACCGCGCGCCGTCTTTCGGAAGTGAGCACCACGGAAGAAAAAAGCCGCATCGTCACCGGCATCTCCGAGCTGGACCGGGTGCTGGGCGGCGGTGTGGTGCTGGGCAGTGTGGTGCTGCTGGGCGGCGAGCCCGGCGCGGGCAAATCCACCTTGCTTCTGCAGCTGTGCGGCGCCATCAGCGACCGCTGTCAGGTGCTTTATATCACCGGCGAGGAATCGGTGCGCCAGATCAAACTGCGGGCAGATCGGCTTCAGGTACCCCAGCAGAACATTCATCTCGCCGCCGAGACCGACATTGATGACATCTGCGGCCTCATCGAGCAGACAAAGCCGGACTTGGTGGTCATCGACTCCATCCAGACCATGCACTGCAACGACGTGTCCAGCTCTGCCGGCAGCGTTTCTCAGGTCAAGGAGTGCTCTGCGCGGCTTCTGACAGTGGCTAAAAACTGCGAGATCCCTACGTTCATCGTGGGCCACGTAAACAAGGACGGCGCCATTGCAGGCCCCAAGGTCATGGAGCACATCGTGGATACAGTGCTCTATTTTGAAGGAGACAAGACCTTGCCTTACCGGGTGCTGCGCGCGGTCAAAAACCGTTACGGCTCCACCAACGAGATCGGCATGTTCGACATGACCGGTCGCGGTCTGACCGAGATTGAAAATCCCTCCCAAGTGCTGCTGGAAGGCCGCCCTCTGGGCACCAGCGGCAACTGTGTGGCTTGCACCATGGAGGGCACACGGCCCATCCTGAGCGAGGTGCAGGCTCTGGTGACAAAGAGCAGCTTCAACGTGCCGCGGCGCACCGCCAGCGGCTTCGACTTCAATCGCGCCAACCTGCTGGTGGCCGTGCTGGAAAAACGGGCAGGCTTTTTTTTCGGCAGCCTGGACGTCTATCTGAACATCGTAGGCGGCTTGGAGCTGGACGAAACAGCCTGCGATCTTGCGGTGTGCCTGGCGATGGTTTCCTCCATGATGGATAAACCCATCGACGACAAGACGGTCGCCATCGGGGAAGTGGGCCTCGGCGGGGAAGTGCGCAATGTGACCTTTCTGGAGCTTCGTCTGCGCGAAGCGCAGCGCATCGGATTCACGCGTGCTATCGTTCCGCGTCACAGCCTGAAGCAGCTGGATCCAAACGATTTCGCAGACATCGAACTGGTGGGCGTGAGTTATCTGCGGGATGCCATTCAGGCCATCAAATAATTTTAATAGCACCGGTGCGCGGGGGTTCTGCGTGCCGGTGCTTTTCATACGCGAGGGATCTGTTCGAACAGCCAATGATTCCGCGTGAGCACTGAAGCGCCCGTTCGCGGCCATCGTCTTGACAAATCTCATCGGGGAAGGTATACTCTTTTCAACGGATGCTATTTCGCTAAATAAAAATTTAGCGAAATAGAGGGGAGTGCAGAAGGCCAGCATCCGCCATAATATATCTTATGAGCACCTACATCGATACCATGCATCCCGAGCGCCATGCGCCTTATGATGACATTCCGCGGGACGTCCGGGATTTTCTGAACTACCTCGGCGCGATTTTGAATCGTTCGCCTCGCACAGTCAACGCTTATTACATCGACCTCCGCCTGTTCTTCAAATTTCTTTTGCGTGAACGCGGCGCTGTTCCTGCGGACTCTGCGTTTGATGACATCGACATTCGCGGCATGGATACGGCCACGATCGCCAGTGTGACGCAGGCGGAGATCTATGAGTATCTGTACTTTTTAAAGAACGAGCGCGAAAACGAACCGGCGGCCCGGGCCCGAAAGCTCACCAGCATCAAAAGCTTCTATCGCTTCATGACCGTCAAATCCAATCGTCTGTCGGAAGATCCTGCCAAGGACATCTCCATTCCCAGCCTCAAAAAGGCTCTGCCCAAATATCTCTCTTTGGAAGAAAGCATCGATTTGTTAAAAAATATACAAAGTGATTTTTACGAGAGAGACTACTGTATTCTTACCATGTTTTTGAACTGCGGCATGCGTTTGAGCGAACTTGTGGCCATTGATTTGAAGGATTTCCAGGAAGACACCATCCGCATCGTGGGCAAAGGAAATAAAGAACGGCTGGTCTATCTCAACGCGGCCTGTCTGGATGCATTGAAGCACTATCGCACCGCCCGAGCCGCCCTTGGCAACCTGCAGGATCCACAGGCGCTTTTCGTATCCCGCAGGACCGGTAAACGGCTGAGTGCGCGGCGTGTGCAGCAGATCGTGGAACGCTGCCTGCAGGCTGCGGGGCTCTCCGGCAAAGGATATTCACCCCACAAGCTCCGTCACACTGCGGCTACGCTGATGTACCGTCATGGCAACGTGGACATGCTGGAACTCAAGGAAATCCTGGGGCACGCCCATGTATCCACAACCGAAATCTACACCCACATCAACACTGACAAACTGCGAAAAGCAGCAAAGTCCACTCCCCTGTCCAAAATCTCATATATCGAGCCAGAAAGGCCCGAAGCGACATCAGAAGAGGCCGCCGAAGACCAAGGTCAAAACGACTGACAGCCCGCACACCAACATAGAGACAAGGTTGATGGTCAGATAGCGGCGTAGGAGCCGGCGGGAGGCTGCGCCAAGTCCCGCTCCCCCCTGCCCAAGGCAGCATCGCAGCAGCCCGCAGGAGACCTGTAAGGCCGACACGCTTAACGCAATTACAAGGAGGGTTCCCAGCGTCTCCGGCAGCCAGAAAACCAGCCCCTGCAGCAAAAGCCCCTTGGCAGGCCCCAGCTGCTGATATAAAAGGGCGGTAAAAATACCGGCCCCTGCACCTTTCAGCAACATTGTGATCGGGATGAGCCCCACGCCGAGGACGCAGAACCCGGCAATGAACAGCAGGGTCAGCTGGCAGAACAGCGACAGAAACCCTACACTGAATACCATGGCCCCATTGCCTGTGGTGCGCAAGCCCAAATCGATGGACGCAAAATAGCGGGCATAGGTCAGCAAGGGCTCGCGCAGCGCTTGCGTACACAGAGAACCGGCCGTAAGACCTGCGAGATAAAGAGCCCCCATCACACAGGCGCTGTGAAATGTCCGGCGGGATTTGGGACGATACGCGGCACGCAGGCGCGATGCGTCGCTCTGCTTGCCGGGCATATCCCAAACAGGCTGCTGCGCTGCTTCTTTCTGAGGCAGCCCTGCGCCAGTATCGGTTTGAGATCGTTCCGTTCTTGCGGGCTGCAGACGGGGACCTTCGCTCTGACGCCGGAAATCAGGTTCCGACTGCCGGAGGCTGGATGCAGTTGCCTTAGGCATAGTGGTCCGAGGTTCTTTTTCGTACGGTGCACTGTCGGTCGGTCGATACGTCCACATAGCTTGTACCTCTTTTTGCAATGATACCACACTATATGCGTCTTAAATCTCATCTATGAAAAAGGCTCCGCATTGCTGCGGAGCCTTTTTGTCAAGCCGGGCGGCGGGTCCTTTTTCGTTCGCACAGCAGAATGCCCAGGTACCCCCCGAAACATCCCGAAAGAATATAGCACACCAGCTTGATGCCGGCCATGGCCGTGAAGTCCAGCTGACCGTTCAGCAGCGCGGCGGCGAGATACAGCAGATAGAACGCAACGCCTGTGCAAAGGCCGCAGAACAAGCCGTTCTTCTTGAAACTGCGTGCCAATGCCAAGCCGCAGACAAAACAGCCGATGCACACAGCGCAGGTCGCCATGGGAACGGCCGCCCAGAGCGGCAGCTGTGTTTTCGTATAGAGCCAGCTGCACAAAAGCAGCACAAGGAACGTCACCGCAACGCCGGCAACGCCCGCGATCAGAATTTTCTTCAGCGGACCTGCGCCGGCGCTTTGGCCGGGCTTTCGGTTCGACTTCGGCTGTTTTGGCATAAAAAAGCACCTCCCTGCACACTAATAGTATGCAGGGAGGCGTCGATTTAGTCCGGTCTTACTTCTGGGCAGGAGTCTCCATGTCCAGCTTAGTCACGGCCTGCACGGCGGCGCGGCGGAAGCGGATCTTGGTGCGGTCGCTGCCGGTCTCCAGCACGAAGGTGTCCTCTTTGAGGGCGATCACGCGGCCGACGATGCCGCCGATGGTGGTCACCTCATCGCCGATCTCCAGAGAGTTGCGCATCTCGGCGTCCTTCTTCTGCTGCTTCTTCTGGGGACGATACAGCAAAAAGTACATCACCGCAAACATGATCACCAGCATCGCGATCATGCTGATGTTGCTCATGGTGTTGGGGTCCATGCTGCTCAGAAACTGAATGTTCATCGTTTTGTTTATCTCCTCTCGAAATCCGGGATATTGAATCCATTATAGCGGATAAAAGCGTATTTTGCAAGCAAAACCCTGCTCAAATGCGGGTGTCCAGCAGCTTCACATAGCGGTCATGGAAGGATTCAAAGGTTCCGGCGTCCAGTTCGGCGCGGATGCGCTCCATGAGATGATTGTAGAAATAGAGGTTGTGCATCACGGCAAGGCGCATCCCCAGCATCTCGTCGGCCTTGAACAGGTGCCGCAGATACGCGCGGCTGAAATTGCGGCACACCGGGCAATCGCACTCCGGGTCGATGGGGCGCTCGTCCTTCTCGTACTTGAGGTTCTTGATGTTGATGATGCCGCCCCAAGTGTTCAGATGGCCGTGGCGGGCGTTGCGGCTGGGCATAACGCAGTCGAACAGGTCCACACCGCGCCATACGGCCTCGATGATGTTGCCGGGCGTGCCCACGCCCATCAAATAACGAATTTTGTCCTTCGGCGCGAAGGGCTCCAAAGCGGTGATGATTCGGTACATCTCCTCCGCCGGCTCGCCCACAGCCAGACCGCCGATGGCATAGCCGTCCAGATCCATGTCCGCGATGGTTTTCATGTGCTCCACACGCAGGTCATCGAAGGTGCAGCCCTGGTTGATGCCGAAGAGCAGCTGGTGCGGGTTGGTGGCGAGGCCCTCGGCCTTCAGCCGGGCCATCTCCTTCTGGCACCGGGCCAGCCAGCGCACGGTGCGCTCACAGCTGGCCTTTGCATAGTCGTACTGGGCGGGATTCTCCACGCACTCATCGAATGCCATGGCGATGGTGGAACCGAGATTAGCCTGGATCTGCATGCTTTCTTCCGGGCCCATGAAAATCTTGTGGCCGTCCAGATGGGAGTGGAAGGTCACGCCCTCCTCGGTGATGTTGCGCAGCTTGGCCAGGCTGAACACCTGGAATCCGCCGCTGTCGGTGAGGATGGGGCCGTCCCAGCGGGTGAACTTATGCAGGCCGCCCAGTTCAGCCACCAGCTTGTCCCCCGGACGCAGGTGCAGGTGATAGGTGTTGCACAACATCACCTGGCAGCCGATGTCTTTCAAGTCAAAGGCAGACAGACCACCCTTGATGGCGGCGGCGGTGGCCACGTTCATGAACGCGGGCGTCTGCACCGTGCCGTGCACCGTTTCAAACTCGCCCCGTCGGGCGGCGTGTTCAGTTTTGATCAAGCGATAAGGCATGTGTAAAGTCCCTTTCGTTTACAGAATAAGCATCGCGTCCCCGAAGCTGAAAAAGCGGTATTTCTGCGCCACAGCCTCTTTGTAGGCAGCCATGGTACGCTCATAGCCGTAAAAAGCGCTGACCAGCATGATGAGCGTGCTCTCCGGCAGGTGGAAGTTGGTGATGAGGCCGTCCATGCAGCGGATCTCGCAGCCGGGATACAGGAAAATGTCGGTGTCGCCGCTGCAGGCGCGGATCTCGCCGTATTTAGCCGCCACAGACTCCAGTGTGCGGCAGCTGGTGGTGCCTACGCAGATCACCCGGCCGCCCCGGGCCTTGGTCTCGTTGATCTTGCGGGCGGTCTCCTCGCTGACGGAATACCACTCGGAGTGCATCTGATGGTCTGCGATGTCTTCTTCCTTCACCGGACGGAAGGTGCCAAGGCCCACATGGAGCGTCACCTCGGCAAAATCCACGCCCATTGCGCGCAGGCGATCCATCAGCTCCGGCGTGAAATGCAGGCCGGCGGTGGGGGCGGCGGCGCTGCCCAGCTCCTTGGCGTAGACGGTCTGATACTGGCTCTGATCCTCCAGCTGGCGGGTAATGTAGGGCGGCAAAGGCATTTTGCCGAACTCGTCCAGCTTTTCGTAGAGGGTCTGGGTGTCGTAGAAAAACTCCACCAGCTTGTTGCCGTCATCCATCGTCTCCCGGATGACCGCCCGCAAGCTGCCGTCACCAAAGATCACCTCTGTGCCGGCCTTCAGCCGCTTGCCGGGCTTTGCCAGGCACTCCCAGACGTCACCCTTTACCTGCCGCAGCAGTAGAATTTCGCTCACGGCGCCGGTTCCGGCTTTTTCACCCACCAAACGGGCGGGCAAAACCTTGGAATCGTTCACAACCAGAAGGTCGCCCGCATTTAATAGGTCAGGCAGATCGGAAAAAATCTTGTGCCGAAGTTCATCGCTGCCTCGCTGGGCACACAGCAGGCGGGCAGAATCCCGCGGATCGGCCGGCTCCTGGGCGATCAGTTCCTGGGGAAGATCAAACCAAAAATCTTTTTTCAGCATGGGGATTGCCTTTCTTGATAATTGACATTGCTTCACGGCAATGCTATAGTAAAGACATGTTTTAAGGTGTTGGTGCGCTGTGCACGCTATGCAATCTAATTTATTATATTGCATACATTGCCGGTTTTCAAGCCGGTTTTTTTTATACGCCCACACCGGCGAACGAAAGAGGGCTTTGCGGAAAGGAACGAGTGTACAATGAAACAGTATCAAGTGGGCGTCGTGGGCGCCACAGGCATGGTCGGCCAGCGTTTCGTGTCTCTGCTGGCGCAGCATCCCTGGTTCCATCTGGCCGTTGTTGCGGCCTCCCCCCGTTCGGCAGGCAAGACCTACGAGGAAGCCGTGGGCAGCCGCTGGGCCATGCCCGATCCCATGCCGGAACAGGTCAAAAACATGGTGGTGCTGGACGCTTCCCACGTGGAGGAAGTTGCCTCCAAGGTGGACTTTGTGTTCTGTGCCGTGGATATGAAAAAAGAGGAGATCCGCGCGCTGGAAGAGAGCTACGCCAAGGCGGAGTGCCCGGTGGTCTCCAACAACGGCGCTCATCGTTTCACCCCTGACGTGCCCATGGTGGTGCCCGAGATCAACCCCGAGCATCTGGACGTCATCGCCGCCCAGCGCGCGCGTCTGGGCACCAAAAAGGGCTTTGTGGCGGTCAAGTCCAACTGCTCGCTGCAGAGCTATGTGCCCGCGCTGCATCCGCTGAAGGATGAATTCGGCCTTTCCAAGGTGCTGGTGTGCACCTACCAGGCCATCTCCGGCGCCGGCAAGACCTTCGCCACCTGGCCGGAAATGGTGGACAACTGCATCCCCTACATCGGCGGCGAAGAGGAAAAGAGTGAGCAGGAACCTCTGAAGCTGTGGGGCAAAGTAGAGGACGGTGTCATTGTGCCCACCACCTCCCCTTCCATCACCGCCCAGTGCCTGCGCATTCCTGTGACCGACGGACACATGGCCGCCGTGTTCATGAGCTTTGAAAAAAAGCCCAGCAAGGAAGAGATCCTGGACCGCTGGGCAAACTTTGAGGGCGAGGCGCAGCGTCTGGCGCTGCCCAGCGCTCCCAAGCACTTCCTGCACTATTTCGAAGAGAATGACCGTCCGCAGACCAAGCTGGACCGCAACCTGGAAAACGGTATGGCGGTCTCCATCGGCCGTCTGCGTCCGGACACCCAGTATGACTACAAGTTCGTCTGCCTCTCCCACAACACCCTGCGGGGCGCTGCGGGCGGCGGCGTTCTGCTGGCGGAGCTTCTGGCCGCCAAGGGCTATTTTGACTGACAAAGGAGCTGAGCGCAATGAAAACGCCGATCTTCACCGGGGCCGCTGTGGCCATCATCACCCCCATGCTGCCGGACGGCAGCGTGGACTATAAAGGCCTGGCCGACCTGGTCGAGTTCCAGATCAAAGGCGGTACCGACGCCATCGTGATCTGCGGCACCACCGGCGAGTCTGCCACTCTGAAGGACGACGAGCACCTTGAATGCATCCGCGTGGCGGTGGAGACTGCCGCAGGACGCGTTCCCGTCATTGCGGGCACCGGCTCCAACTACACGGAGCACGCGGTGGAGATGTCCAAGGAGGCCAAGGCCCGGGGCGCGGATGCGCTGCTGCTGGTGACTCCTTATTATAACAAGACCACCCAGCGGGGCCTCGTGGCCAGCTTCAACACTATTGTGGACGCCGCCGGCCTGCCGGCCATCCTTTACAACGTTCCCTCCCGCACCGGTGTGAACATCGAGTCCGCCACCGCGAAGGAACTGGCCAAGAATCCGCTGATCTGCGGCATCAAGGAGGCCAGCGGCAACATCAGCCAGATCGCCATGACCGCCGCACTATGCGGCGATGAGCTGCCCCTCTATTCCGGCAACGACGACCAGGTGGTGCCCATTCTGGCGCTGGGCGGCAAAGGCGTTATCTCTGTGGTCTCCAACGTGGCTCCCGAACCGATGCACCGCATGTGCCAGCTGTGGTTCGAGGGTAAAGTGGAAGAGAGCCGTGACCTGCAGCTGCAGCTGATGGGCCTGTGCAAGGCGATGTTCTGTGAGGTGAACCCCATCCCCGTGAAGGCAGCACTGGGTATGATGGGTCTGCCGGCCGGTCCCTGCCGTCTGCCGCTGGTGCCGCTGAGCGACGACCACGCAGAGCAGGTGCGCCGGGAGCTGCAGAACGCCGGACTGCTCTAAAAAAGGAATCGCAAAAGGCCCGCGCGATCGCCGCGTCGGGCCTTTTGTAAAAAGAACAGGAGATAAAACCATGACCCGCATTATCATTCAGGGCATCAACGGCCGCATGGGCAAGGTCCTGTGCGAACTGATCGACCAGCGCGAGGACTGCCGCGTGGTGGGCGGCGTGGACGTCACGCCCCAAAGCGGCGCTATTCCTGTGGCGGCAAGTCTGGAAGAGCTGAACGTGGAAGCCGATGTGCTCATTGATTTTTCCTGCCCTTCCGCTACCAAAAACGCGCTGCGCTTTTGCGCGAAGAATGCTCTTCCCAGCGTCATCTGCACCACAGGTCTGGATGAGGAGGCGGAAAGGCTTCTGAACGAAGCCAGTGCCCGCTGCGCGGTGTTCAAGAGCGCGAATATGTCCATGGGCATCAACCTGCTGGCCCAGCTGGCGCAGCAGGCCGCCGCGGCTCTGGGGATGGACTACGACATCGAGATCATCGAAAAGCACCACCACAACAAGCTGGACGCCCCCAGCGGCACCGCGCTGCTGCTGGCCGATGAGATCAACAAGGTGGCCGACCAGCCCTATGAGTATGTGTACGACCGCCACAATGTGCGTCAGAAGCGTTCCCCCCGGGAGATCGGCCTGCACTCGGTGCGGGGCGGCAGCATCGTGGGCGAGCACGAAATTCTGTTCTGCGGCCCGGACGAGGTCATCACCCTGGGTCACAGCGCCGGTTCCAGGCGCGTGTTTGCCAATGGCGCGGTGAACGCTGCGGTATTTCTCGCCAATAAAGGCCCTGGGCTTTACACTATGAAGGACCTGATGAAAGAGCTATTGTAAGGAGACGCGATGAAAAAACGACTGCTCGTTCTTGCGCTTGCCGTACTGGCGCTGTTGATGATCGTGCCGCTTGCAAGCAGCGCTTTCTCCTCGGTCCAGCAGGCGGCACAGCAAGCGATCCCTACCCCCTCCCCTTCCCCCGCTCCCACGCCGACGCCTCAGCCCACGCCCGCCGTTTCGACGGTGCGCTTTTCCGCCACGGGCGACAATCTGATCCACAACGGAATCTACAATCAGGCAGCGCGCAGGGCGCAGGCTGCCGGAGAAGAAGGATATGATTTTTCTTTCTGCTACGATGCCGTGCGGGATTTTTATGCCGGCTTTGACGTGAACTGGATCAACCAGGAGACGCTGGTCAACGACGAACTGGAGCCCAGCAGCTATCCCTGCTTCTCCACGCCCGGAGACATGGGCCGGGAGCTTTATGACGTGGGGTTCCGGGTATTCAGCCTTGCCAACAACCACACTTATGACAAAGGCGCCGAGGGCATTGCCGCTACAAGGCGCTTCTGGGCAAGCCTGCCCGAGGATGCCGTCACCTGCGGGCTGTATGCCGGCGAAGAGGATTACGAGAACATCGTGATCCGCGAAACGAACGGCATCCGCATCGCTTATCTTTCCTATACCGAATTCACCAACGGAATCCCCACGCCCTCCGGCGCAGAAGCGAACCTCATCTATACCAGCCAGACCGACGTGATACAGCGTCAAATCGAGCTGGCCCGCCAGCAGGCGGATTTCGTGGTGGTTGGCGTACACTGGGGCGTTGAGGGCAGCCATAAGGTGACCGACGCCCAGCGGGCGCTGGCCCAGCAGATGACGGACTGGGGCGCTGGCGTGGTCGTCGGTACCCATCCCCATGTGGTGCAGGACGCCCAGTGGCTCACCGCCGCGGACGGCCGCCAGGTGTTTGCGGCCTATTCCCTGGGCAATTTTCTGAACGCCCAGTCCACGGCAGACACGATGATCGGCGTGGTGCTGAGTTTCACACTGGAAAAAACCACCCAGCCGGACGGGAGCAGCGAAACGGTCTTGAAGAACCCGATGCTCCACCCCACCGTGAACCATTACGGGGCCAATTACTCCCAGGTCCGCATGTATCTTTATAAGGATTACACTGACGAACTGGCCCAAAGCCACGGCGTGCGGGAGAATTTCCCGAATTTCAACCGCAACTACATAGAGTCGGTGCTGCGGGACAACATCGACAATACATTCCTCGATTTGTGATAACGGAGGAGAAGCAAAAATGCACGGTATCTCTGAGCTTTCCAGCGAATAGAACATTATGGTGGTCGCCTTCCCTGCGGTCCGTCAGAGCGAAGGTGGACCCGCAGGGTATCTGGCTCCCTTTGCGGCGGCCGGCGTGAACATGGACATGATTTGCCAGGGCCTGCCCCAGGGCGATTCCGCTTCCATGAGCTTCACCACCAGCTACGACAACTGGTCCATCGTGATGCGCACCCTGCCCCAGGTCACGGCGGGCAAAAGCGGCCCCGCCCCGCTCATCAGCGGCGGCTACACCAAGCTGACCCTGTTCGGGCAGGAGATGCCGAATCTCTGCGGCGTTGCCTCCCGGGTGATGGAAGTGATGGCGGAGGTCAAGGTGCCCATCCATCTCATCACCACCAGCTCTGTGGACATTTCCCTGCTGGTGGCTGCCGAGGATGAGGACACCGCGCTGAATGCGCTGCGCGAAGCCTTCAGCCTTTGAGCGTTACAAAAAAGGAGCACTGCCGCTTCGGCAGTGCTCCTTTTTTATGTGCGTTTTACAGCTGCACCTTGTGGTAGACCTTCTTGCCCTTCTTGATGACCACGCCAGCGGTCAGAGCCTCGGCACTCACGGTCAGGGTGGGGTCGGTAACCTTTTCGCCGTCCAGCAGAACGCCGCCCTGCTGGATGAGCTGGCGGGCCTCACGCTTGCTGGGCACCAGCTTCGCGGCCAGCATCATGTCCAGAATACCGATCTTGCCGTCGGTGAGCTGGTCGGCGGTGAGGGTGGTGGAGGGCATGTTCGCCGCATCCGCAGAACCGCTGAACAGGCCGCGGGCAGTCTCCTGCGCCTTGAGGGCCTCCTCCTCGCTGTGGACCAACTTGGTGAGCTCAAAGGCCAGGATCTCCTTGGCCTTGTTCAGCTCGCCGCCCTGCCAGTGATCCATCTCGTCGATCTGCTCCAGGGGCAGGTCGGTGAGCATCCGCAGGCACTTCAGCACATCGGCGTCGTCCACGTTGCGCCAGTACTGGTAGAACTCATAGGGGGAAGTCTTTTCGGGGTCGAGCCAGACGGCGCCCTTCTGGGTCTTGCCCATCTTCTTGCCCTCGCTGGTGAGCAGCAGGGTGATGGTCATGGCGTAGGCGTCCTTGCCCAGTTTGCGGCGGATGAGTTCCGTGCCGCCCAGCATGTTGGACCACTGATCGTCGCCGCCGCACTGCAGGTTGCAGCCGATGGTCTGGAACATGTGGTAGAAGTCGTAGGACTGCATGATCATGTAGTTGAACTCCAGGAAGGACAAGCCCTTCTCCATCCGCTGCTTGTAGCACTCGGCACGGAGCATGTTGTTCACCGAGAAGCAAGCGCCCACTTCCCGCAGCAGCTCGATGTAGTTCAGCTTCATCAGCCAATCGGCATTGTTCACCATCAGGGCCTTGCCCTCGGAGAAATCAATGAACTTGCTCATCTGCTTTTTAAAGCACTCGCAGTTGTGCTGGATGGTCTCCACAGTCATCATGGAGCGCATATCGGTGCGGCCGCTGGGGTCGCCCACCATGCCGGTGCCGCCGCCGATCAGAGCGATGGGGCGGTTGCCCGCCTTCTGCAGCCGGCGCATGAGCATCAGAGCCATGAAGTGGCCCACATGCAGAGAGTCGGCCGTGGGGTCAAAGCCGATGTAGAAGGTGGCTTTGCCGTTGTTGATGAGGTCTTTGATCTCTTCCTCATCGGTCACCTGGGCGATCAGCCCGCGGGCGACCAGCTCGTCGTAAATCGTCATTTTCCAGTCTCCTCCTTGTTTTGCGGGCAAAGGGCATAGAAAAAGCCCCCTGCCAAAATGAATTGGCAGAGGGCGAAACTTCGCGGTACCACCTCTGTTCGCCGCCCTCCTCGCGGAAGACAGCCTCGGCGGGTGCACACAGACACCCTTGCGCTGTAACGTGCGCAGCACGGCGCGGCCTACCGGGCGCAAAACGCGCTGTTCAGCCTGCTGCTCCGGGATGTATTCGCCCTTGCGCACGCTGCCCTTTTCACCAAACCAGGGCTTCTCTGTGCCGCGCTTTCAAGGGGTACTGGTTCCCTTCTTCGCATTTGATACTGTACAGTATACCCGCACCCTATCCCTTTGTCAAGGGTCCAGGCCCAGCATTTCCCGGGCATTGGCCAAGGCGATGGGGGTGATCTGGTCGCCGGAGATGATGCGGGCCAGTTCCGCCACCCGGCCTTCGCCGTCCAGCGGATAGAGCTTGGTATAGGTGCGGTCATCCTCCACGTTTTTCCGGATGAGCAAATGGCGGTCGGCAAGGGCCGCGATCTGGGCGGTGTGGGTGATGCAGATGACCTGCCGGCCGGTGGAGGTCTGTTTGAGCATCTGGCCGATGCGCCCCGCCGCCGAACCGGACACGCCGGTGTCGATCTCGTCATAGATGACGGTGTGGATGGCGTCTTTTTCCGCCAGCGCGCTCTTGAGCGCCAGCATGATGCGGCTCAGCTCGCCGCCGCTGGCGATTTTGGCCAAGGGCTTCGGAGCCTCACCGGGGTTGGGCGAGATATAGAATTCCAGTGTGTCCTGCCCTGCCCCGGCCAGCGGCCCGCGGGTGTGCTGCAGCGCAAAGCGTACGCCCGGCATGTTCAGGAAGGTGCAGGCTTCCACCAGTTTCTTTTCCAGGTCACTGAAGGCGTTCAGGCGCGTTTGGGTGAGTGCTTCGGCCTTTTCCTTGGCCTGGCGATAAAGCGCCTGTTTTTCGGCGTTCAGTTTGGCCAGCGTCTCGTCCGACTGCTCGATGCTCTCCAGTTCTTCCCTTGCAGCCTGCCCGTGCTCCAGCACCTTCTCCACCGAGCCGCCGTATTTCTGCTTCAGACGATAGATCTCATCCAGCCGGGTCTCCACCCGGTCCAGTTCCGCGGGATCCATGCCGTAACTATCCAACCGGTCGGCCAGGTCAGTGGCCAGCTCCCGAGCGGTATAGTAAAGGTCGTTCAGCCGCTCGCAGGCGCTTTGCAGCGATTCATCCAGCTGCGCCGCGCTTTCCAGCCGGCCGGCGGCATCGCCCAACAGGTCGGCCGCGCCGCCAAAGTCGTCGCCGCCGGCAAGAGCGCTATGAGCGGCGCTCACCTGCTCCAGAATGGTCTGGGCGTGGCTGAGCACCTGCCGGCGGGCCGTCAGCTGCTCCTCTTCTTCCGGCTGCAGCGCGGCGGATTCGATCTCGTCCACCTGGAAGCGCAACAGCTCCATGCGCCGCTGCTTTTCCGCTTCGTCCATCTGCAAAGCATCCGCCTGGCGCTTGACCGCGATGAGCTGACGATACACCTGGCGGTACTCATTGTACTGCTTTTCGTTCTGGGCGTAGAGATCCAGCAACGTCAGATGGCGGGCGGGATTGGTCAGGTTCTGGTTATCGTGCTGGCCATGGATATTGATGAGGCCCGCGGACAGATCCCGCAGCATGGCCGCCGTGGCGGGCATACCGTTGACCCGGAAGTTGCTTTTGCCCTCGGCGCTGATTTCACGGTAGAGCAGCAGTTCGTCCCCTGCTTCGTAACCGGCCTGCTCCAGTTGGCCGCGCACAGCCTCGGGCAGGTCGGTGAAAGTGGCCCAGATACAGGCCTTGGGCGCGCCGGTGCGCACCAGTTCGCGGCTGGTGCGGTTGCCCAGGATGGCGTTGATGGAGTCGATCAGAATGCTTTTGCCCGCACCGGTCTCGCCGGTGAGAACGTTCAGGCCGGGCGAGAACTCTGCTTCGGCCTTTTCGATGACCGCCACATTCTCGATTTTCAGATTTTTCAGCAAAGCCCTTCGGCCCCCTTTTTCGTCTTTGCGGCCGGGCCGGTCAGTGACGGGTGATGTATTGCTGCAGTTCGTGGCAGATGGCCTCGGCGTCCTGCTCGGTGCGCATCAGAGCCATGAAGGTATCGTCGCCGGAGATCGTGCCGACAACGTCAAAATCCCACTGCATGGAGTCAAACAGCTCGCAGGCAGCGCTGGCCATGCCGGGATAGCACATCACCAGAAGGGTGTGGCCGGCCCAGTCCGCCTTCAGAACAGACTCGCGGAAAATCGTTTCGAACCGGCCCTGGGAGTGACGGGGGCCCTTGGCGGAAACGCTGGAAACATAGCGGTATTTGCCGTCGCCCACAGACGCCTTGATGAGGTGCAGCTGCCGGATGTCCCGGGAAACGGTGGCCTGGGTCACAGAGAACCCGGCCTCGTTCAGATGCGCCAGCAGATCCTCCTGCCGGTCGATGGGGTACTGCTCGATCAGTTCCAGAATTTTTGCATGTCGGTCATTTTTCATTTGAATCACCTGCCACGAAGTTTTTTGTCAATGGCATCGAACTGATCCGTGCCATTAAAGGTTATCAACTTTACGCTCTTTTCCGAGAGGCCTGCCCTCAGCTCGCCGTCCGCAGGCAACGGTATCTCCTGCTCCCCGTCGGAGCTGATGAGGATGGGTCCGCGCTGGTCGGGGCCCGGCCGCACCGTGATGCGCCGGTCCGCCGCAAAAACGATGGCCGGACGCTGCAGACTGTGGGCACAGATGCTGGTGACCACCAGCCCGCGGATACGCGCGTCCAGAATGGGGCCTCCCGCGGAGAGAGAATAGGCGGTGGAGCCGGTGGGAGTGGCAAGAATCACTCCGTCGCCCCGGCAGTTGCTCACCGGCATCCCGTCACAAAGCACGTCCAGTTCGACAGTCTGCCGCCGCTCTCCGCTGTAGATGACCAGGTCGTTCAGAGCGATGAGCGGAGCCTTCGCCCCGGTGCATTCCGCCTGCAGAAGGGCCCGGTGCTCCACCGAAAAATCCCCTTTCGCCAGCCTGCTCAGTTTTGTCTCCATCTCGTCCAGCTCACAGGTGGCCAGAAAGCCGGTGCGCCCCAAATTGACGCCCAGGACCGGAAGCCCCAGGCGGGCACATTCCTTGGCTGCGTGGAGCATGGTCCCGTCGCCGCCCACAGTCACCACCGCGTCCGCTCCGTCCAGCGTCTGTGCGTCAAGGGCGTTTGCCGCACCATGAGGCGCATCAAAACCGCTCTGCGGAACGATAAATGTCTCCGCACCTTGACAGCGCAGAATTTCCGCCGCCCGGTCAAGGACACGGGCTGTCTCCGGTTTTGCATTGTAGCCTGTCAGGCAGATCCTCATGGACGGCACTCCCCTTTGGTTCGGTCACAGCGCGGCGTGGGCAGCGGCCACCACCGCGTCGGCCAGCGCCGGGTCCAGCGGCGCGGGTTCTTCGCTTTTTTTCACGAACATCAAAAACTCAATGTTGCCCTCCGGGCCCTTGATGGGCGAATACTCAAGTCCGCCCACGGTAAACCCGTTCTGAACCGCATATTCCGCGGCCTGCAGGATGACCTCCCGATGGGTCTCGGCCTCCCGCACAACGCCTTTTTTGCCTACTTTTTCCCGGCCCGCCTCAAACTGGGGCTTCACCAGGCACACGCCGGCGGCGTCCGGCGTGGTGACTGCCTGCGCCACGGGAAAAATGTGTTTGAGCGATATAAACGAAACGTCTACGCTGAAAAATTCCACCGGCTCCTCCAGCATCTCCGGCGTGACGTTGCGGATGTTGGTGCGCTCCATGTTCACCACGCGCGCGTCGGTGCGCAGTTTCCAGGCCATCTGGCCGTAACCCACGTCCACCGCGTAGACCTTCACCGCGCCGTTCTGCAGCATGCAGTCGGTAAAACCGCCGGTGGAGGCACCGATGTCCATGCAGACTTTTCCTTCGGGGGTGAGCGGAAACGCCTTCATTGCCTTTTCCAGCTTAAGGCCGCCCCGGCTCACATAACCGATGTCGTGACCCCGCACTTCCACCTGCGCGTCCTCCGCGATCATCTGGCCGGCCTTGTCCGCTTTCTGCTGGTCCACGAACACGATGCCGGACATGATGAGCGCTTTGGCCCGCTCCCGGCTGGAGACAAGCCCGTTCTGGCACAGGTATTGATCCAAACGAATTTTCAAAGCGTTATTCCTCACAGACGGCCTCCGCCAGGCTGGCGCCGTCCAGACCCAGGACTTTCCGGATCTGCGGCACAGTGGCGTGGGGCAGTTTTTGGCGGGCCGTGATCCCCTTATGGATGAAACGGCCCTGATAATTGATCGCTGCCAGCTGGCGGGCAAGGTGTTCGCCAATGCCGCCGGCGGCAATACTGTCCTCCGCGAACAAAACCACGGGATAGTTCAGCAATGCCTCCCGCAACCCCTGGGGCAGCGGGTAGAGCTGTACCAGCTTGTACACATCCGCCCGGATGCCCTTCTCTTCCAGGGCTTTCGCGGCGGCCAGCGTTTCTTCGGTCATGCTGCCGTAGCTCACCAGCGCAACGGTGGCCTCCCGCTGCGCCAGGCAGCAATCGAAGGGTTCTCCGGTGCAGCAAAGCGCCTCCAGCGTGGAGCTTTGCCCGCCTCTGGGATAGCGAATGGCCCGCGGACCGCTGAGCTTGTCCACCACATAGGTCAGCCAGTGGTCCAGCTCCGCATAGTTGCAGGGCGCAAAAAGCGGAATGCCGATCTGGCTCAGAAAGGCGGTGTCGTAGATGCCCTGATGGGTCTCGCCGTCGCCAGGCACGAGGCCCGCGCGGTCAATGGCCAGCACCACGTTGTTGTTCATCAGCTTCACGTCGTGGATCAGCTGGTCGTAAGCGCGCTGCAGGAAGGTGGAATAGATGGCCACCACCGGCAGCATGCCCTGACTGGCAAGGCCCGCCGCAAAGGTCACAGCGTGCTGTTCCGCCATGCCCACATCGAAAAAGCGTTCCGGGAAGCGGCGATAGAAGAACTGAAGCCCGGTGCCGTATTTCATTGCCGCAGTGATGGTGCAGATGTTCTGCCGCGTTTTTGCCAGCTCCACCAGGTCGTTGCCGAACTGAGTGGAAAAAGAAGCGTCCGGCGAGACATCCGGGTCGGTGATGTGGGCCGGATCAAAGGAAGAAACACCGTGGAACTCGCCCGGATTCTCTTCTGCAGGCTTAAAGCCCTTTCCCTTTACAGTGATGGCATGAACAAACACCGGGGCATACTGAGTGTGCAGATTGGTGAACAGCTCGGTCAGCCGCTGCACATCGTGTCCGTCCACCGGGCCGAGGTACTGGAATCCCATTTCCTCGAACATAGTGGAGTGGTAGATGCCGCGGCGAAGCAGCGCTTTGCCCGCCTGCAGCGCACGCACCACCGGCGCGCCCACGCCCGGAATGGCGCCCAAAACGTTCTCCAGGCTGGCCTTCGCCTTGGAATACTCGGGGTTGGTGCGCAGCTGGGTAAGGTAGCGCGCCAGCGAGCCCACGTTTTTGGAAATGGACATCTTGTTGTCGTTCAGAATGACGATCAGGTTGTTGAGGGTGTCGATGTTGTTCATTCCCTCATACACCATGCCGCCGGTGAACGCACCGTCACCCACCAGAGCGATCACCTTGCCCGGCTCGCCCTTGATTTTTTTCGCCTGGGCCATGCCGATGGCCACCGAGATGGCGGTGTTGCCATGGCCGGCCACAAAGGCGTCGTGGACGCTCTCGCCGGGGTTGGGAAAACCGGAAATGCCGCCCAGCTGACGAAGCCCGCCGAACTGCTCGCGCCGCCCGGTAAGGATCTTATGGGTATAGCACTGATGCCCAACGTCAAAGACAAACTTGTCCTGCGGGGTACTGAACGCCCGGTGCAGGGCCACGGTAAGCTCGATGGTGCCCAGATTGGAGGACAGGTGCCCGCCCGTCTTGGACACATTTTCAATCAGAAACTGCCGTATTTCTTCGCACAACGGCTCCAGGCGGTCGGCCGGCAGCGCTTTGAGCTGCTGCGGGTCGTTCACCTGCTGCAACAAAGGGTAACCCATGTCACCCGCCCTTTCTTCAGATGATCGGGATGATCCAGCCCACGGCCACGCCGACGATGGCGCCGCCCAGCACCTCGAAGGGAGTGTGGCCCACCATTTCCTTGAGCTTTTTGTCGCCCAGGAAGGGGCTGTTGGCGCTTTCCGCCTCCATCCAGTCGGTGAGCATACGGTTCAGGATCTTCGCCTGTTCGCCGGTCTCCCGCCGCACCCCCATGGCATCGTACATAACGATGATGGCCATGATGAACGCGAGGCCAAAGATGGCGGAATCGGGGCCGTAGAGCCGGGCAGCCGCAACCACAAGAGAGCAGACTGTAGCGGAGTGAGAGCTGGGCATACCGCCCGAGCCCCACATGCGTTCCAGAGAAAATTTGCCCAGCAGAAGGCCGTTGAGCAAGGTCTTGAGGACCTGTGCCACCAGCCAGCCGGTCAGCGAGATCGACAGAAGATAGTTGAACCCGTAGACTTGTTTGAACAGTTCCAAAAGCGATACTCCCTTTCAGCTGCGCCGGCAAAGCAGGTTCTCGGCCAGCGCTGTCAAAAACTCCGATCGTTCACCGTACGCCCGGCTCAGCCGGCCGCAGGCCTCCGCATTGATCTTTTTCGCCAGTTCCATGGCCCCCTGCGGGCCATAGAGCGTGGCAAAGGTGGTCTTGTTGTTTTCGGCGTCGCTGCCGATGGGTTTGCCCAGCTCTTCGCTGGTGCTGGTCACGTCCAGCACATCGTCCACGATCTGGAACACCAGCCCCAGATCGTAGGCAAACTGCTCCAGACGCTGGCAGTCCTCCGCATTGCCGCCGGCAGCGGACGCGCCCATCTGCATCGCCGCATTGATGAGCGCACCGGTTTTATTGCGGTGCACAAGGCGCAGGGTCTCTTCCTCCACCGGCTGGTTCTCATATTTCAGATCCAGCTCCTGACCCAGCACCATTCCCGCGCTGCCCGCGCCGTGAGCCAGCGCCGCACAGGCGTCGACCCGGGCACGATCGTCCACAGGAGCGTTTGCGATGACCTCGAAAGCCTCGGTGAGCAGAAGATCGCCCGCCAGCAGCGCCGTGGCTTCGCCATAGGCTTTGTGGCAGGAAGGCTTGCCCCGGCGGAAATCGTCGTTATCCATACAGGGCAAGTCGTCGTGAATGAGCGAGTAGCAATGGAGCATCTCCACCGCACAGGCCAGCTGCGCCGCCTGCTGCGCCTGGCCGCCCAACAGTTCGCAGGTCGCCATGCACAGCACCGCCCGCACCCGCTTGCCGCCGGCCAGAAGGCTGTATCGGGCAGCCTCGTTCACCTGGCTGCCCAGGGGAAGATATTCGTCACAGCAGGCTGTGAGCTGCGCGTTGAACAGCTCCAGATACGCTTCGTAGCGCTGCCGGTAATTCATACTTCGTCGCTCCCCTCCTGCGGTTTTGCAAGCTGCGCGATGCGCTCGTCGATGGTCTGCATCTTCAGCTGAGCCTTGTCCAGCGCGTTGGTGCAGTACTCCGCCAGCGCGGCGGTCTCGGTGTAAAGGGAGATGGCTTCCTCCAGCGGAGTGTCCGGGCTGGACAAGCGGTCCAGCAGGTCCTGCAGGCGGGCCATGCCCTCCTCAAAGCTTTTGGGATTTTTCATTGGTATCCTCCTGGGTCGGGATGACCTGTTCCACCCGGCAGAGCGCGCTCGCGCCCTGCCCTTGCAGGCGGATGATCTGATCCGGTCGCAGCGCCGCAACGGGCACACACGCTCCTGCTTCATCGCGCAGGATGGCGTATCCCCTGCCCAGCACCGCATAGGGGCTCAGAGAATGCGCCAGCGCGCAGGCCGAGACCAGTTCCCTTCTCTTTTCCGTCAGCAGCCGGCTCTGCGTTTTGCGAAGCTCTGCGCACAGTTCCAGCAGCTTGTCCCTTTGGGGGCGGCAGAGCGTTTCGCTGTTGAGCTGCCCGGCGACATTCCGGGCCGCAGCAAGCTCATTATAGCACAAATTCAGCCTGGAATGCATATATTCATGAATATTTGACAAAGTTGTGCATATTTTTTTCCGTTCGGCCTCCCGGTCGGGGACGGCCAGCTCCGCCGCCGCACTGGGCGTGGGAGCGCGCAGGTCTGCCACATAATCCAGAATGGACACGTCGATCTCGTGCCCCACTGCGCTGATGAGCGGCGTTTTGCAGGCATAGGCCACCCGGGCGATACCCTCGTCGTTGAACACCCAGAGGTCCTCCCGGGAACCGCCGCCCCGGGCGACAATGATGACGTCGGCAAGGCCGCTCCGGTCCAGCGTTGTAATAGCGCTGCTGATCTCTTCGGCCGCGCCCAGCCCCTGCACGTTCACTCCCGCCAGCAACAGTGTGGCCAGCGGCCAGCGGCGGCCGAGCACGTTGCGGATGTCCTGCAGCGCAGCGCCGGTAGCACTGGTGACCACGCCGATGCAGCGCGGATAAGCAGGCAGCGGCTTTTTGTGCTCGGGGCCGAACAGACCTTCCTGCTCCAGCCGGGCTTTCAGCTGGTCAAACGCCAGTTGTGCCGCGCCCAATCCGTCGGGAAAAAGGTCCTGCACATAGACCTGAAAAGAGCCGGTGGCTTCGTAAAGGCTGACCCGGCAGCGCACGATCACCCGCATGCCGTCCTGGGGCACAAACCCCAGCCGGCGCGCTTCCTGACGGAACATCACCGCTTTGACGCTGGCCTTTTCGTCCTTGAGGGTAAAATACCAGTGGCCGCTTTTTACATGGTTCACAAAGCCGCTGACCTCGCCCCGCAGAGCCAGGTCTGAGAGAAAACCGTCACTGTCCAGTACCGACTTCACATAGCGATTCAGCGCGCCGACGCCGATCACGTCAGTCATGAGCCACCTCCCGCGCCGTCAGTACCGCGACGCCGATGGCGTTGTCGCTGGAAAAACGGCCGGGCACGAAGTGAGCGCCCGGCAGACGCGCGGAGAGCTCCTTCTGAATGATGTCACTGCTCATCACGCCGCCGGCGAACACCACCGGCAGCCCAGGATGCATTTCAAGGGCCGCCTTGACCATTTTATAGGCCGTCTCGGCGATGCACAAAAGGCAATACCGGCAGACATAAGCCTCGCTTTTCCCGGCGGCCAGCAGCTGATTGCACTGGTTCTCCAGACCGGACAGGCTGCATTGCGTGCCTTTCACGCTGGCCTTGGGGCGGATGCGCTCGGTGCATTGGGCGGCAAGCTCGCTCACCTGCACCCCCGCGGGAAACCTGAAGCCCAACCGAACGCCCACCCGGTCCACGGCCTGGCCCGCATAGAGGTCGGTGCTGGTGCCGATGCACTCCACCCGGTCCGCACCGTGGCAGAGCAGCAGGTCGGTGGTGCCGCCGGAGACATGAAAGACCAGAGCCTGCCGGTCAAACAGGCTCTCGTCTTTGCTGGCGTACAGCGCCGCCGCGATGTGGCCCTGCTGGTGTGTAGTCTGGACGAGGGGGATCCCCCTCGCCTTGCTGAACGCCGTTGCGGCGGAGATGCCCGCAAGGAAGCAGGGCATATAGGAGCCTTCCACCGGGCGGGGCCGGGCGGAGACGCCCACCGCCTCCACTTTCGTCAGGTCCACGTCGGCGGCAAGCTCCTCCAGCAGGCCCGGAAGCGCCGCCGTGTGGTGGAACAGCGCGTCGCTCTGGCGCAGGCCCAGCTGGCCGGGACGCACCGGCAAAAACTTCTTTTTATCACAAACAACCTCTTTGGAGCAGGTGTCGTACACCGCCAAAGAGGTTGCATAGTTGCTCGTATCAAACCCAAGCGTCAGCATGGCTCACACCTGGGCAGGTTCGCCGCTCTCAAGGCCAAGCTGGCGCACCACATTGCCCAGCAGCCCATTGACGAACTGATAATCGGTTTCATCGGCATATTTCTTGGTCAGTTCCACCGCCTCGTTGATGGCAACGCCGGGCAGTTTTTCCGGGCCGTAGGCCGCTTCGGCGATGGCCAGGCGCAGCACAGTGAGGTTGACCCGGGGGATGCGCTCCAGGGTCCAGCCTTTCAGATTGGCGCGGATGAGGTCGTTGATCTCGGCAGAATGCTCGTAGTAAGCAGCGAGAAGCGCCTGGGCGAAGTCGTCCAGAGGGTAGTCTCCGGCCTCGTTGGCACGCTCGATCACATCGGCCAGGGGCATATCGTCAAAAGTGGCGGCAAAGGCAGCCAAAAAGGCGTTTTCGCGCGCGGCGCGGCGGGATAATTTCTCCATCGTTGTTCCTTTCACAGCGAGCGGCCCCCCTGCATGGCGCGGGAGGGCCCCTGGCTTATCGTTGGTGGGTCGGATTATTCTTCGGTGGCCTCGGGCCGGACCTGAACGCCGGCCACGATCACGTTCACGCGGGAAACGGTGATGCTGGTCATGTTCTGCACAGCGGCCTTCACGTTCTTCTGCACCTTCTCGCACACCGCGGGGATCTTGGCGCCGTAGAACACAACGACCTGCAGAGTGAGCTCGGCCACATCGTCATTCAGGCTCACAGCCACGCTTTTGGATTTGGAGAGCAGGCCCTTCACACCGGCGGTGGCGGGGCTGACTTCCTTGACGCCCTCGATCTCCAGCGCGGCCATGCGGGCGATCTTCGCGATCACTTCGGTGGAAATCTGCAGGCTGCCATTCACAACGCAGGTATTCGAAACGTCCATACCCGGTCCTCCCAAAACTTGCAATTTTGCGTCCATGCGAAGGCATGGGAACTTTCCATGTTATTATACCATCTTCCGGCCCATTCTACAACTGTTATTTTACCTCCACGATAGTGATGTTCTGGGCGGTCACCTGGCACTTGCTCAGCACGATGTCACGGATCTGGGCCACCTCTTCCTTGGTGAGGCCGTCGCTGGTGGTCATCACCGTCACATCCACCGCGTCGCCGTCGATGAAGGCAACACAGTCCACAAAGCCTTTGGCTTTCACGAGGTTCTCAATGTCGCTCTCGGCGGTGATATGGTCGATGGTGGCTGTGAGCTCGGCGGTAAGCTTCTCCTTTTCCTCGTCGGAAAGCTTTGCGCTCTTCAGGCTTTTCTGCAAGGTATCCAGCGCCTCGTCCCGGGACTTGGTGCGGGTGAGACGAGCCTGCTCAAAGAATTCTTCGCCGGTGGGCTCCCCCACGCTGACCAGCTGAGCCTCGCCGTAATTCTTGTTGCCGGTCTCCACCTCTCCGTCCACGGCCAGCGCGTCGGTCACCACACCGGTGGTCACCGGAGCGTTCGCCTCGGCGGCGTCCAGCGCAAGATCGGTGCTCTTGGCGTACTCCCAATTCAGGTAGACCGCCACGCCCAGGGCGACCACAAGGGTGAGCAGGGTCATCTTCTGGTTCAGTTTTTTGCTTCGCATCACGATACCTCCAACTTAACTCATTTTTGATATGCTGATCCGGTTTGTGGACACCCCGGTGAGCACCGAGACCGCCTGTGTGATCTGGGTGTTCACCGTCACGTCGTCCGCGCCCTCGCACACAACGGCGATGCCGCGGATAACAGGTTCCCAGGTCATCTCCACCAGCGCGTCCTGCCCCTTGTGGGTATCCACCAGAATGTGCTCGAACTGTCGCTGACCGTTCTCGCCGCCGTCGGTCTCGTCCAGGGCGTAGACGGTCTCGGCACTGGCATCCAGCGTGACCGCCACTTTGGTCCTTCCCGCTCCCTCGATGGAGCCGATGAGTTCGGTGAGGGTCGTCTCCAGCTGGCGGACATAAGCTTCGCTGCGCTGCTGGGCAGTCTGGGCGGCGGCGGACGCCTCCTGCGATTTTGTTTCATTGCTAAAGGGCAGCCCGCCCGCGATGAGCAGGAACACCCCCAGTACGCCCGCAAAGAACACCAGGCTCCCGCGGCCGGAAAGGCGTTTGGGCAGCAGTGCTCCGATTCGTTCCAAGTTCATTTTCTTTCCTCACATGTTCGGCGGCGCGGTCTGCCAACTGCACGCCGTTTCTCCCAGAAGTTCCTTTGCAAGTTCCAGCGCCTCGTCGGGCCGGTCGGTGCATATCGTTGCCGCGGGGAGCGCATTTTCCCCTCCCGGCTCAATGTCCACTTCCGCTTCGATGCCCTCGGCGGCCAGACGTTCTTCAATCTGCCGGGCAAGGCTCTGGCAGGCGTAACCCGAGACATAATCGGAATAGTCCGCGGGCTGTACCGTGCTTTCAAAGGACAGGTCGGCAAGTCCCGCCCAGTCCGCCCCGGCGGCCGGGCTGACCACCGACACTAAAATATACAGCGCCAGCACGGTTTTTATGCTTTTGAAACTGCCCTGCCGGGGCAAAAACAAGTCCAGCGCCCCGGCGAGGATACAGGCCACGCAGACGTTCAGCGCCCAGAGTTTCACGGCTTATCCCCCTCCCCCCATGGTGATCATCAATGCGGTGGACAGCACCACCAACATAAAGAAAAACACCAGAAACGAAACGCAGATGCCCACCGCATGGCCCATGCCTTCCAGCACGCGCCCTGCCCTGTTCAGCCCGAAGGCCTTGAACGCGGCGCCGCCCAGCTGATACGCTCCATAGCAAAAGGCGCTGTAGACCAGAACGGGCAAAAAGTCGATGGCCAGCACCGCAATGGCCGCAAACCCCAGCGAGCCTTTGAGTACTCGGAGCCCGCTGAGCACGCTGCCCATGGCGTCGGAGGCCACGCTTCCCACTACCGGGATGCTGCTGCTTATGAGGAACTTGCCCGTTTTCATCGCCAGCGTGTCAGCGTTCTGGGCCAGCACGCTCTGCAGCCCCAGCACCGCTCCGAACAGCACCGACACCAGGCCCAGCAGCCATTTGACAGTCTTGGCCAAAAGTTCGCATCCGTCGGCAACGCCTCCCACGCCGCACAGGCTGCCGGCAGCGTTGAGGGCCAGATACACTTGCAGCACCGGCAGCGCCGCCGCGCAGATGACCTGGGCGCTGAAATTGGCCATGGTAAGGAACATGCCGCTGTAGACCATGGCCTGTGTAGGTTGGCCGCAGCTGGCGATCACCCCGGAAAACACCGGCACAAAACTCACAAGATACACCTGCCACTGGGCGATGCTCTCGCTCACCGCGTTCACCAGTTCCAGCGCCGGAGCAAGACTCACGGTGAACATGCCCAGAACGCAGACGCTCTCCAGCGGCCCGGACCAGTCGCCCTGGGGCGCAAGGGCCAGCGCCACTGCCCCGAGCACCGCTGCACCCAGCAGCTGCACCAGCAGCCGCACCGGTTTTTCCAGCTGCTGCCGGGCCGTTTCAAGCAACGCTCCCAGCATATCACCCAGGGAGGCCTGCTGAAATTCTTCCGCGGTGATGCCCGGCTCGTCCAGCGCTTGCTGCACGTCCGGCGGCAAAGCATCGCCCTCGGCAAAAACGACGGCGGGCAGCATCAGAAGAAGGAGAATGACACAAAGGATTCGTCTCATTGCAAAAACGCGATCAGCGCCCCCAGAATGTTCTCGAACAGCGGCAGTGCGCACACCAGAATGAGGCAGCGCCCCGCCAGCTCCACCTTGCCCGCAAGGGAGGAAAGCCCGGCGTCTTTGCACACGTCCTGCATGTTCTGGGCCACCAGCGCGATGCCGGCGGCCTTCAGCACCACCAGAAAGCTCTCGCCATCCAGGTATCCGGCGGCTTCGGTGAACCAGGCCACCAATGGCTGCGCCAACTGCAGGATGCGCCCCAGCAGCAGTACGGCGCACAGGGTCAGGCAGGCGGCCGCATAGGCGGGCGTATACTGCCGCAGCAGCGTGATGAGCAGAGCCGCCACCAGCACGAACGCCGCGATCCCGAAAATCTCCATGGCCCATCACAGATCGAACAGCGCCTTGATGCTGACGAACAGGTCGCTGATCTGCTGCACCAGCATCGAGAGCACCACGATCAGACCGGCAAGGGTGGTCATCATGGCCTGATCCTCCCTGCCCGAACGGATCAGAAGTTGATTGAGCACCGCCACAATGATGCCGATGGCGGCGATCTTGAACACAAGGTCGATATCCATTTTCAGCTCCTTTTCCCCGGTCAAAACAGCAGCAGCGCCGCCAGCGCGCCGCAACACAGGCCCGCCTTTGCATACAACTGTTTTGCCTGTTCATACTCCCTCCGGGCTTCGTCCCGCAGCCCGGCGCAGCGCCTGAGATAGTAGGCGCAGTGGCGCGCTTCCTCCTGCCCCGCCGCGCTGCCCAGCCGGGTGAAAAAGCCCTCCAGCTGGTTCCAGGCGGGCTTGTCCAAGTCGGGCGGGCAGGCAAGCCGTTGCAGCTGGCCGCAGTCCGCAAGGCACAGGCCTGGCATGTCCCGCCGCTCTTTTAAAAGCATAAGTATGTCGCTCAGCGGCGCGGCACGGTAAACGATCTCATCCTGCACCAGAGCGATGAGGCGTTCCAGCTGTTCCAGAACCGCCAGCCGCCGCCGCTTTTTCTCCGCCAGATGCCAGCCGGCGGCCCAGCCGGTAAACACGACCAGCGCAGCCCCAAAAAGACGCAGCATCACGCTCACAGCCAGCTCACCTGCTTCACGACCCCCGGATGAGACGCGCCTGCCAGCAGCCCGATGCAGGAAAAGCTTTTTGACAGCTGCTCTCTGGACGCGCCGAAGCGCTGTTCCACCGCCTCGAACGCGTCACCGTGCACCGTGCAGACAAAGCTCACTCCGCCCTTTGAACCGGCGCAAACCGCCTCAAAATCCGCCTCGTCCCCCAACTCGTCGCAAAGGATGACCTGCGGCCCCAGGCTGCGCAGGGCGCTTATGATGCCCTCCCGTTTTTCGCAGCCGCTAAGTACGTCGCAGTGCAGCGGCGCCGGAGCGGCAAATCCTCCCGCGCCACAGGGCCAGATCTCCATACGCTCGTCCACCACCGCCACCTTTCTGCCCGCCCGGCTCAGCAGCGCGGACACACTCCGCAGAAGGGTGGTTTTGCCGCTGCCCGGCGGCCCCACCAGCACAAACCCCCGGAAGGGACCGAGAAGATGGTCCCGCAGGGCGACCGGCAGTTCGCCCGTAGCGGTGCGGGCAATACGGATGTTCAGCGAGGTGACGGTGGAGAGGCCCTTCATCGTCTGTCCCTGCCTGCGGAACAGGCCCGCGACCCCCACACGGTGGCCGCCCGGAAGGGTGAAAAAGCCTTCCGCCAGCTGCTGTTCATAGCTGTGCACCGAATGCTCACACAGCGAATAAAAACATTCCTGCAACTGGGCGTGAGTGAGCGCCTGCGCCGGGCCCTGACCCGGCAGACAGAACTGACCGTCCGCGCAGGTCAGCACCACCGGACGCCCGCTGCGAAGATGTATTTCATGGATGGTCTGCGCCTGCCGGGGCGAAAGGTCCTCCAGCGGGCGGCGCAGAAATCCCGGCAGCCGCCGGATCGCGGTATAATACTCGTCCATTTTTGTTTCACCGTCCTTTGCTTTCTATGGTATGAGCCCCCGGCGCCGGATAGAACAAAAAGGAGCGTCCGCTCCCTTGGGAACGAACGCTCCTTTTTATCTGTAAAGTTATTCAGCCTTGCAGCATTTGCAGGAACTCCTGTTCGGTGAGAACAGGCACACCCAACTGCTGGGCCTTGGTGAGCTTGGAACCGGCAGCCTCGCCTGCCACCACATAGGCTGTCTTTTTGGAGACGGATCCGCTGGCCTTGCCGCCGTTTTTGACGATGAGCGCCTCGGCCTCGGCGCGTGACATGGTTTCCAGCGTGCCGGTGACCACGACGGTCTTGCCCGCCAGCTTGTCGGTCTTTTCCTCGCCGTGCCAGGTCATGTTCACGCCGGCGCGGCGCAGGCGGTCCACCAGGTCCGCCGTACCCTCCCGGGCGAAAAACTCCACCACGCTCTGGGCCATTACGCCGCCGAATCCGTCAATGGCACTGATCGCCTCGGCGTCTGCAGCCTGCACCGCCTCCATCGAGCCGAAATGCTCCGCCAGCAGCGCGGCGGCCTTGTCGCCGATGTTGCGGATACCAAGGCCAAAGAGCAGCTTATCCAGATTGTTCTCTTTGCTCGCCTCAATGGCCCGCAGCAGATTGTCGGCGCTCTTCTGCTTGAATTTGTCCAGCGTCAGCAGCTGATCGGCAGAAAGGTCATAGAGGTCGGCGGCACAGCGCACATAGCCTTTCTCCACCAGCTGAGCCGCCACCGCTTTGCCCAGACCGTCGATGTCCATGGCCGCACGGGACGCGAAATGGATGAGATTGCGCAGGGTCTGCGCCGGGCACTCGGGGTTGATGCAGCGCAGGGCCGCCTCCCCCTCCAGATGCACCGCTTTTGCGCCGCAGCTGGGGCAGGTGTCCGGCAGGCGGAACGGCGCCGCGCCCTCCTGGGCGTGGGCGGTGACCGCTACCACCTCAGGGATGATATCCCCCGCCTTTCGCACCAGAATGGTGTCGCCGATGCAAACGCCCAGCTGGTCAATGAAGTCCTGGTTGTGAAGGATGGCACGGCTCACGGTGGTGCCTGCCAGCTGCACCGGCTCAAACACCGCCGTGGGGGTGAGCACGCCGGTACGGCCCACCGTCACGTCCACATGCAGCAGCGTGGTGGGCTTCTCCTCCGGCGGATACTTGAAGGCGATGGCCCAGCGGGGGAATTTGTTGGTGCTGCCCAACCGTTCCCGCTGGCTGAAGTCGTCCACCTTGATGACCGCTCCGTCCATATCAAAGGAAAGCTCGCCCCGGCTGCGGCCGATGGCCTCGATCTCGCCGATGGCGTCCTCGATATCAGTAAAACTGTTGTAGCGGGGCGACACCGGGAAGCCCAGCGATTTCACATAGTCCAGGCTCTGGCGGTGACTGGTGATGGCGGGGCCGCCGCGCATCTGCTGGATGTTGAACACAAAGATGGAAAGCCCGCGGCTCGCAGTGATGCTGCTGTCTTTCTGGCGCAGCGAACCGGCGGCGGCGTTTCGGGGATTCTTGAAGGGCTGCTTGTCGCTGAGTTCCTGCTCCTCCACCAGCTTTTCAAAGGCGGCGTGGGACATATAGACCTCGCCCCGCACTTCCAGATATTCCGGCGCGTTTTCCAGCTGCTTGGGAATGTCCGCAATGGTGGCCAGGTTTGCGGTGACGTCTTCGCCCACCACGCCGTCGCCCCGGGTGGATCCGCGCACAAAGCGGCCGTTTTCGTATTCAAGACTCACCGAAAGGCCGTCGATCTTGACCTCCACCACATACAGCGGCTCAAGGCCCTCGCCCCGCACCCGGCGGTCAAACTCCCGCAGTTCGTCAAAGCTGAAGGCGTCCTGCAGGCTCTCCATCTTGACCTGGTGGGTCACCTTGGCAAACCGGCCGGAGGGCGCTCCGCCTACCTTCTGAGTAGGCGAATCCGGCGTGACCAGCTGGGGGAATTCCGCCTCCAGCGCTTTGAGTTCCCGGGTCAGAGCGTCGTATTCATAGTCCTCCAGTTCGGGGGCGTCCTGTTCATAATAAAGGCGATTGTTGCGTTCGATCACCTGCCGAAGGGCGGCGACACGCGCCTTTGCCTGTTCCAGTTCCATGTTTTTCACCTCTGCAAAAGCCGCCCGCAGACGGCTGGTCGTCTCGGGTTATTATACCACAATCAGGCTGCCCCTTCTACATAAAATTGAGGTGTCTGGCCAACGATCAGCAGCTGCGACACGCAGATGGTGCTCTCGGCGGTGGTCTCCACCTGCATCCCCGCCAACACCGCGCAAAGCTGCACCGAAAACACCAGGTCCGTTTGCAGTTTGGTCTGGTTCACTCCCGCGGAGGTAAAGGAGGTCTCTACCCGAGTCTCCACGTGTGAAAGGGGAATTACCTTTACATTAACATCCGGGCCGCGTCCGGAAAAGAGCTGCAGGCCCAGCAGCGTGCCCAGTGGAACGGAGAAATCTGCCGCCCCCTCCTCCATCGACTGGGTCAGATCGCTCTCCAGCATGTATTGGAGCTGCGCAAGGCGGGAGGCGTCGGCCTCGGCGCTCTGCACCCGGCCTGCCGAATCATATTGAAGAAGATAGAGATCTTCCAGCAGTTCCGGCGTATCCCGCAAGCAGTCCGCCACCGCCGACTGCATCCAGCGCACCGCACGCTCCTTACACTCATATTCCGCCATCACCCGGGCTACCGGGCGTATCTTTTGTTCCAGCTTCACAAGGCTGAACACGAGCAGCGCAGCCAAAAGCAGAACGCACAGGCCGAACCTGCTTCTTTTCTGTTTTTTGACGTCTTTCACAAACCCGCGCCGCTGCATGAACTCTCCCCCATTTTACCTTTTTCTCTTAAAAAGATATTCAAAGGGGGACAAAAACGTGAAAATTCAGGATTCCGAATCTTCGCTGCGCCAAAGAGTCAAACGAAGAATACCGTCCAGCGCGGCATACAACACCCCGGCCAGCGGCCAGACAACCCAGGTGATCGCCCAGTGGCCGCTCAGAAAACTCCAGCCAAGATAGATCGCTACGGCAAGGGACCAATAAGCCCGGGCAACAGCCTCTTTCGCGCCGTTTTTTTCTTTTTCACAATAGGCGTAGTCCGCTTCCTGGAGGAGTTTTGCCATGCTGGCCCAGCGCACGCCGCACAAAATGAATAAAACCACGCCGACAGCGGCCAGCAGGATGGTCAGGCACAAGAGCAGGACCGTTGGGAACAGGTCGCCTTTGAGCAGGATGCTCAAAAACAGCGGAATGATCGAAAGGATGCAAATGCAGGTGGCCACAATGTTGCAGGCCGCATAGGTGCCGCGGTAATTTTTCTTTTTCTCAGTCACCATGCCATGTACGCCATATTCCGTCTCAAAGGGCTCGCTGTCGATGAATTCATAGGGGGCGTTTTTAAAGCCGCACCAGATAAAGAGTGACACACCTGCGGCTACCAGCACCACAAGAGCACACAACCCGGCAGCACCGGCGATCTCCTCCGTAATGCCGGCAACGCCTGCATCCGAAGCAGCCCCAAGCATAAGAAGCGGAATGAGGGAAACAATGCAGAGAAATGTGCCTGCAGCAATGACCTCAGCGGCTTTTCGGCGCCAATGCAAAAACTCCTGAGCCTGTGCAAGGGTAATGCGCTTTACACTTGTTTCTCCCCCGCCCGGAGTGTATTCTTCCAGTTCCAGCTCGTCTTTCAAAAGATAATCAGTGGTCACACCGAACAGCGCGCTCAGCTGGAGAAGCTTTTCCAGTTCAGGTACAGTCTGCGCGCTTTCCCATTTGGACACCGCCTGGCGGGAGACATTCAGCTTTTCCGCAAGCTCTTCCTGGGACCAGCCATTTTTCTTTCGTAGGCGAATCAGTTTGTCGGCAAAAATCATCGCTTGTTCCTCCATGTTTTGAGTGCGGTGCGGCGTTTTAGGCCGCCCGTCTGAGTCAAGCATACCCGAAATCATGGTTGCGCACCACCAAACGGCGGCTTGAAATTTGTCAACCCGGGGTTGCGCACTGCAGAAAGTATGGGATGCACAGGAAAAGAAAAACGGGCTCGCCGCACAGGGCGAGCCCGAAAGGACAAATTATCAGATGGAGATGGTCTCCGCAACATCCAGCAGGGTGGTGTCGATGCTCTTGTGCATAGACAGCGCCACGTTGATGTCGTAGTCAACGATCTTGTCGGCAGAAACAGCCACAACACGGTTGAAGATACCCTTTTCCAGCAGGATGACCGCCTGATAGCCCATGCGGGAAGCGGTGACGCGGTCCCGCAGACTGGGAGAGCCGCCACGCTGTACATGGCCCAGAACGGTAGCACGGGAGTCGATGCCGGTGCGGGCCTGGATCTCATTGGCCAGATCCTGGGCATGCCCGACGCCTTCAGCAACGATTACGATGAAGTGCTTTTTGCCGGTTTTCTGGGTGAATTGCATCCGATCCAGAATATCCCGCTCCAGATCGTAGGGACGCTCGGGAATCAGGGTGGCGATGGCGCCGGTGGCAATGCCCACGTTCAGGGCGATGTAGCCGGCGTTGCGGCCCATGACCTCCACAACACTGCAGCGGTCGTGGCTCTGGGTAGTATCACGCAGCTTATCCACCATCTCTACTGCGGTATTCATGGCAGTATCATAGCCAATGGTGTACTCGCTGCAGGCGATGTCGTTGTCAATGGTGCCGGGAATACCGATGCAGGGGATCCCCAGATTGGCAAGAGCCTTTGCACCGCGGAAAGAACCGTCGCCGCCGATGACCACCAGCGCATCGATGCCCAGCTTCTTGCACATTTCGGCGCCCTTTTTCTGCCCCTCTTCAGTCTTGAACTCAAGGCAGCGGGCGGTGTACAGAACAGTGCCGCCGCGGTGGATGATTTCCGAAACGCTGCGCAGGTTCATCTCATAGGTCTCGCCGTTCAACAGGCCGTTGTAACCGCGTTCAATACCGATCACACGCATGCCGTGGCTAAGGGCGGTACGCACAACGGCGCGCACAGCAGCGTTCATGCCGGGTGCATCGCCGCCGCTGGTAAGTACGCCAATCGTCTTGACTTCCTTTGCCATAAAAAAGCCCCCCAAAAAACGATTCTAATATCAAAAACTGCATGTCTCCGCTGCATAAAAAACCGCAGAGACGCAACTGTGGATTACCACAGGGCTATTATACCATCGGTGCAACAAAAACGCAAAAGAAAGATGGGGCCAAATGTTCACAAATTTTGCCATACTGACCTCAATCAAATTGTGCGAATGGCTTTATCAAGCGTTTTTTCACTTGAAGGCCACGTTTTCGTCGCCCAGGATGCGTTTCAGCTCACTCGTCAAAAGTTCATGTTCCATGCTCCACAGATTCCGAGGCGCGAGGGTAAGCTGAGCCCGATCCTCGAAATAGATATACACCGGAAGCTGCCCCTCAAAGATAGAAAGCAGATTTTCCACCTTGGCAAACTGCGGGCTGCTCTGGCTGGGGACCTTGAGATACATCCCCTTGCGGGCCGTTTTTTCCTTTGCCGGACGCGGCGCGTTCGGAGCAGACGGCGAATACTCATCGATGAGGGTGATGCGCTCCGCCACCAGCTTGGCGTTTTCTTCTTCTTTCACCGAAACCCGCCCGTTTATCACCACCACAGCGTTGTCCTGCAGGGCGCTGCGGCAGTCCGCCAGCACTTTGGGGAACACAATGATCTCCATGGTGCCGCTCAGATCTTCCACGTTGGTGAAAGCCATCATGGTATTGGAGCGTGTGGTCATGAACTTGGTCTTGATGACCGCGCAGACGATGTTCACATGTTTGCCGTCGTAGCGGCGGGCTTCCTCCCCCATCAGGTCAGCAATGCGGCAAGCCCCGATCTTCTGGATCTGCTGACGGTAGCCGTCCAGCGGGTGACCGGAAAGGTACAGACCGCTGACCTCCTTTTCCATCTTCAGCAGTTCGGACAGGCTGAATTCGCCGTGGTCCTCGATGTGGAAGTCCTCCCCTGCGCCGGTGCTCGTGTCGGACATCTGGCTGAACAGATCCAACTGCCCCTCCACGTTGCGGCCCACGTCGGTCTCCACACTCTTGAAGATAGCGTCCACGTTTTCCAGCATGGCCTTACGGCTGACGCCGGTCTCGTCGAACGCACCGCATTTGGCAAGGCTCTCCGCCGCGCGGCGGTTCAGCTCCTGCCCGTGCAGACGGCGGCAGAAGTCATAGAGCGAAGCAAAAGGCTTTTCCTTGCGCTCCCGCACCACGGCGGCAATAAGGTTTCGGCCCACGTTTTTGGTAGCGTTCAGCCCGAAGCGGATGCTCTTGCCGTCCACGGTAAAGCCGCCGTCACTGACGTTGATGCTGGGCGGCAGCACCTTAATTCCCAGCCGCTGGCATTCGCCGGTGTACTCGATGACCTTGTCGGTGTTGTCCAGCACACTGGTGAGCAGCGCCGCCATGAACTCGCTGGGATAGTGGCATTTAAGGTAGGCGGTCTGGAAGGCCACGTAGGCATAGCAGGCCGCGTGGGATTTGTTGAAGGCGTAGGACGCAAAGCTGCTCATATCGTCGAAGATATCGTTGGCAGCCTGCTCGCTGATGCCGTTGGCGGCGCAGCCGGTAACGAAGTGCTGGCGCTCCTTCTCCATGACGTCGTGCTTTTTCTTGCTCATGGCACGGCGCACCAGGTCTGCCTGGCCCAGCGTGAATCCCGCAAGCTCACGGCAGATCTGCATCACCTGCTCCTGGTAAACGATGCAGCCGTTGGTCACATCCAGGATATGGGCCAGTTGCGGAGTCTTATAGCGCACTTTGTCCGGCTCGTGGCGGTTGCGCAGATAGGTGGGGATGGAGTCCATGGGGCCCGGTCGGTAAAGACTGATGAGGGCGATGATGTCCTCCAGATTCTTCGGCTGCAGCCCGGTGAGCACCTGCTTCATGCCGGTGCTTTCCAGCTGGAACACGCCCTCCGTCTCGCTGCGGCCCAGCATCTCATAGGTGGCCGCGTCGTCGTAAGAGATGTTGTCCATGGAAAAGTCCGGCTGGCGGCGGCGCACCATCTCTTCGGCATTTTTGATGACCGTGAGGGTGCGCAGGCCCAGAAAGTCCATTTTCAGAAGGCCCAGTTCCTCGATGGTGGTCATGGTGAACTGAGTCACCGGCACACCGTCGTTGGAGGCCAGCGGCACATACTCGTTTGCCGCCTCGCGGGTAATGACCACGCCCGCCGCATGGGTGGAGGCATGGCGGGGCATGCCCTCGATTTTAATTGCCGTATCGATGAGTTCCTTCACCTGGGCGTCCGCCTCGTACTGGGCTTTCAGCTCCGGCGAGACCTCCAGCGCCCGGTTCAGGGTCATCTTCAGCTCCATGGGCACCATTTTGGAGACGGCATCCACCTGAGCGTAGGGCATACCCAGCACCCGGCCCACGTCCCGGATGGCCGCACGAGCCGCCATGGTCCCGAAGGTGATGATCTGGGCCACATGGTCGTGGCCGTATTTCTCGTTCACATAGTCGATGACCTCCTGCCGGCGCTCATAGCAGAAGTCCACGTCGAAGTCGGGCATGCTCACCCGTTCGGGGTTCAGAAAGCGCTCAAACAGAAGGTTGTAACGGATGGGGTCGATGTTGGTGATGCCCACGCAGTAGGCCGCAAGGCTGCCCGCGCCGCTGCCGCGGCCGGGGCCCACAGGGATGCCCTGCTGCTTTGCATAGTTGATGAAATCGAAGACGATGAGGTAATAGTTGGTGTAGCCCATGCGGCGGATAACGTCGATCTCATATTCCAGCCGCTGACGCATCTCATCGGCCACGCCGTCACCGTATCGGCGGACAAGGCCCTCCCTGCAGAGCTTTTCAAAATAGGCCTGGTTCTCCATGCCGTCGGGCGCTTCGAAATAAGGCAGCTTGGTGACGCCGAACTCAAAATCGAAGTTGCACATCTCGGCGATCTTGACCGTGTTCTCGCAGGCGTCCGGCGCAATGGAAAACAGGTCGTACATCTCCTCGGTGCTTTTGAGATAGAATTCGTCCGTCTCAAATTCCAGCTTGTCCGCGTCCTGCACAGTCTTGCCGGTCTGGATGCAGATGAGGATGCTCTGCATCTTGCTGTCCTCCTTGCGGAGGTAATGGGCGTCGTTTGTGGCCACCAGAGGGATACCCGTCTCCCGGGAAAGCCGGATGAGCAGCGGCAGGACCTGCTGCTGCGCGTCGATGCCGTGGTCCTGGATCTCGATAAAGAAATTTCCCTGACCGAAAAGCTCATTGAAATAGAGCGCGGTGGCCTTTGCCTTGTCGTAGTCCCCCGCCAGCAGCGCCTGCGGGATCTCGCCCGCAAGGCAGGCAGAAAGACACACCAGGCCCTCGTGATGCTGCTCCAGCAGCTCCTTGTCCACGCGGGGCTTGGAGTAAAATCCCTCGATGAAGCCGGCAGAGACCAGCTTAATGAGGTTTTTATAGCCAGTCTCATTTTTGCACAGCAGCACCAGATGGTTGGAGCCGTCGATGCGGTTCACTTTGTCGAACCGGGAACGGGTGGCCACATAGACCTCGCAGCCGATGATGGGTTTTACGCCGGCCTTTTTCGCGGCCTTGTAAAAATCCACACAGCCGTACATCACGCCGTGGTCGGTGATGGCAATGGCGGTCTGCCCCAACTCCTTGAGGCGGTCGAACATCCGGTCGATGCGGCAGGCGCCGTCCAGAAGGCTGTATTCCGTGTGCACATGCAGATGCACGAATTGCTTTTCAGACATCGTTTCTCCTTTGCCGCAGTTCGTCGGCCAGATGTTCCAGCTTTTTCAGCCGGTGGGAAAGACCCGACTTGCTGATGGGCTCCGGGCTTTTTTCCACAAGCTGTGCCAGCGACAGGTCCGGCCAGTCCAGCCGCAGCTGCGCCGCCTGCCGCAGCGGGGCGGGCAGCGCGTCGAAGTCGCCCTTTTGCTGTAAGTACTCGATGGCTTTTTTCGCCGCCACATTGGCGGTGACCACCTTGTCGATGTTGGCCATCTCGCAGTTGTTCAGGCGGTTTGTCTTATTCCGCAGTTCTTTGAACATCTTGTGGTCCATGATCTGCATGGCCGCACCGCCCGCGCCCATAAATGTGAGCAGGTCAGCCACCTGCTCGCTGGCTTTAACGTAAATAACATTCACCCCTTTGCGCACCGTGCGCCGGGGAGTAAATTCGTGCTCCGCCAAAATGCCTTCAAGGTCTTTGGCCAGGTTATAGCGCGGGCACAGGAATTCCAGATTGTACTCTTTGCTTGGGTCGGTCATGGTGCCGCAGCAAAGGAAGGCCGACGCCACAAAGGCGGAAAAACAATGCCCGCAGCGAATGAGCCGGGGATCGATGTGGCGGCTGACCTGTTCCTCCTCACAGTGGAACAGCGCCAGCATCTTTTCCACCTCCGCCGGCTCGTCGATTTTGAATTCATAGAGCGGCCCGCTGGGCCGTTCCTTGACAATGATCTCGCCGTGCAGCCCGCAGATGCTGAAAAGCCTCTTTGCATACTGCGCCACGCCCGGGAGCTCGGTGTGAAGCACAAGGCCTTTACTATCGAAATACCGGCCAAAGCAGGCGATTCCGTAGCTTGCGGCCAGGGCACAGCACTCCCGGGTGATCTTTTTCTGCACGATCTCGTTTTTTACATCCTGAGAAAAGCTCATGCCTTGCACCTCCTTTCAAAACAATGGAACTCCGCCGCTCAGGAAGTGCGGCCCGCGTCCCGGTGATGGAGCGCAGGATGATACCCCTGTTCCTCGCAGAACTTGCCGATCATGCGGGCAAAGGTGATGGAACGGTGTTTGCCGCCGGTGCAGCCCACTGCAATGGTCAGCTGGCTTTTGCCCTCTTTGACATACAGCGGCAGCGAATACTCCAGCATCGACTGGATGCGGCGCAGCAGCTCTTTCGATTCTTCGAACCCCATCACATAGTCCACCACTGCCTGGTCGAGGCCGGTCAGGGGTTTAAGCTCCGGGACATAAAACGGATTCGGCAGGCAGCGCACGTCCAAAACGATGTCTGCTTCCTTCGGCAGGCCGTATTTGAAGCCAAAGGAGACAATGTTCAGCACCATGCCTGCCTTTTCTTCCTGCAAGAAAAGGCTGCAGATGCGCTCTTTGTTCTGCGCGGGCGACAAGAGCGAGGTGTCCAGCACAAAATCCGCCCGTTCAAAGAGGGGGTGAAGCACTTCCCGTTCCATGGCGATGGCCCGGGCGGTGGGCACCCCTTCATAGCTCGTCAGCGGATGGATGCGCCGCGTTTCTTTATAACGCCGCTGGAGGATCTCATCGGAGCAGTCCAGGAACAGGATGCGGTAGTCAACTCCGCATTCGTCCAGACCGTCCAGCGCTTCCTCCACGTCGGCGGCGCTGCGGCAGCCCCGCACATCCAGCACAACGGCCACCTTTTGCAGCATATTCTCGCCCTGCTGGGCAAAATCCACAAGGCGGGGCATCAGCCCCGCCGGAATGTTGTCGATGCAGAAATAGCCGATGTCCTCCAGCACGTTCATCGCCAGCGACTTGCCGGCGCCCGACAGGCCGGTCACGATCAAAAGTTCCATCTTCGCTCTACCCTTTTTCCGCGCGGTTCATTCCACCACGCGTATCTCTTTTTCCAGCGTGTAGCCGGTCTGTTCCTTCACAGTCCTGCAAACACGGTCCGCCAGTGCAAGAACATCGGCGCAGGTGGCCCCGCCCAGATTCACGATGAATCCGCAATGCTTTTCGCTGATGGCGGCGCCGCCCACCCGTGCGCCCCGCAGGCCGCACTGCTGGATCAGCGCGCCGGCGAAGGCGCCCTGAGGCCGTTTGAACGCACTGCCGGCGCTGGGGTATTCCAGAGGCTGCTTTTCCACCCGGCGGGCCATCAGCTCCTGCATGGCGGCCTCGATCTCCTCGCGTTTGCCCGGAGAAAGGCGCAGTTCGGCGCTGAGCACACACCAGCCGGTGCGCTCAAAAATGCTGGTGCGGTAGCCCAGTTTCAGTTCGCCGGCGGGCAGCGTGCGCACCGCGCCGTTTTCATCCAGGAAGGTCACGCTTGCAAGCACATCCCGCATCTCGCCGCCGTAAGCACCGGCGTTCATGTACACCGCGCCGCCCACGCTGCCGGGAATTCCAAAGGCAAATTCCAGGCCCGAGAGCCCCCGGGCCGCCGCGGCCTTGCACAATGTGTTCAGCCCCAAACCCGCAGGAGCGCGGACGACATCGCCCTCAAAGCAGGGCTCGCCGCTTATGGCGGCAGTGCTGAGCACAACGCCGTCGAATCCGGCATCAGCGAACAGGATGTTCGAGCCCTTGCCCAAAATGTAGCTGCGAACGCCGTGGGCACGGCACAGTTCCGCCGCGCGGGCCATCTGACCGGCGTCGGCCGGGGTACAGAACACCTTGGCCGGGCCGCCGATGCGAAAACTGGTGTGCTTCGACAGCGGTTCTTCGCAGAGAAAATCAATGGATGCGTCCTTCAATGCCTGACACAGGGCCTGCATCTGCTCCACAGGGATCAGCCTCCGAACAATGTTTTTTGCTTATTTCAGGTCTTGACCTGATCGCCCAGCCGGGCAGCGCCCACCACACCGGCATCGTTGAACAGCTCGGCGGATTTGATCTTGACACGGCGCTTGCCGTCGCGGGCGTAGTCCTCCCAGTCCACCTGACGGCGCACCGGGCCCAGCAGGGTCTCACCCTCGCGGGAGACGCCGCCGCCAATGCAGATGATCTCCGGCTGGAAGATGTTGATGACGTTGGTCAGGCCGCAGGCGATGTACTCCACGTACTTGTCGATCAGCCGCTTGGCCAGTTCGTCGCCGGCACGCATGCCTTCAAAGGCGGTCTTGGCGTTGGTGTTGTTCACATCGCCGTCCACCAGCTTCCACATCATGTTGTCCGGATGAGACAGCAGAGCGGCCTTGGTGTCTTCGGTGAGCGCGCGGGCGGAGGCGTACTTCTCCCAGCAGCCGTTGCGGCCGCACATGCAGGGACGGCCGTCCTTCTGGATGACCATATGGCCCAGCTCCGCGCCGGCGTAGTTGAAGCCGGCAAAGATCTTGCCGTCGATGATGATGCCGCCGCCGATACCGGTGCCCAGAGTGATGACCACGGCATAGCGGGCGCCCTTTGCGCCGCCGGCTATGTATTCGCCGTAGGCCGCCGCGTTGGCGTCGTTTTCAATGAACACCTGACAGGGCAGCAGCTCCTCCATGTGCTTCTGCAGCTCCCAGTCGCGGTAGCCGAAGTTTGCGTTGAAGTCCACCACACCCAGCTGGCTGTTCACGCTGCCGGGAGTGCCGATGCCCACCCACAGAATGTCATCGAAAGACAGCTGGTTTTCCTCCAGCACCCGCTTGCACAGGTCCGCAATTTTCTTTTCGATGACCTCCTGCGGCTGAGGCAGCTCAGTGGCGCAGGTAGATTTTGCAATGATGTGGCAATCTTCATCCACAATGCCGGCAGTAATGGTGGTGCCGCCCAAGTCGACGCCGATGGTATATTTTTTCATAATGATCCTCCTATACGTTCCGCAACAGATTTGCTGTGCTGTTTCAGTTCTTCCAGAAGCCGGCGGGGAGATGCGTTGACCACCAATTCTTCAGGGAAGTCAATCTCCTCCAAAAGACGGACAAGATGCCCCACTCCCGCCTGCATCTGATAAATGGAATGGGCGTCGGTGTTCAGCGCGATCGGGCAGCCCGCTTTTTTGCAGGCCAGCGCCAGCGCTTTCATATTCCCCGCCCCCTCCGGGCGCACCGCCCAGGAATTACCATTCAGTTCCACCACTTTGTGGTGTTCGGCAAATGCCCGGGCGACCCTTTCATAATCATACACGTGCTTCGCCTGTTCCGAATGACCGATCATATCCACCACGGGATTTTCGGCGACCTTCAGCCACAGGTTCGTGGCTTGTTTCACCGTGAGCGTGCCGGGCAGGCAGTCGGAATGAATGGAGGCGATGACCCAGTCGAGCCCGGCCAGAAAATCGGAGGGAAGGTCCAGAGTGCCCTCCAAATCCGTCACGTTGGCCTCCGCCCCTTTCAGCACCGGGATGCCTTCCAGCACGTCCGGCAGGCGGCGCAGATTGTAGAAATACCAGAGATGGGGCGAGTCCGGCATGGCCGGCCCGTGGTCGGTCACAGCGATGGCGCAATGCCCCATTTCCTTTGCAGCCCGCGCCATCTCGGTGATGGTGTTGAAGGCATGGTTGGACACAAGTGTGTGCGTGTGCAGGTCTGCAATGAGGCGATACAAAATTCTATGCTTCCTTTCCCCTTAAATGCCCACATCGTCCTCAAGACCGAGGCGGGCAAGCAGCTCTTTGGCCGCGTTATACCCCATCTTTTTCTGGCGGTTGTTGATGGCCGCCGTTTCCAGAATGACTGCAAGGTTTCGGCCGGGCATGACCGGGATCACCGTGCAGGGGATCTGCACGCCCAGAATGTCATAGGTGTCGTTTTCCAGACCGGTGCGGTCATAGTTCTTGGTTTTGTCCCAGGGCTCCAGCTGGACCACAAGGTCCACCCGTTCGCTCACTTTGACCGCGCCGATACCGAACACACGGGCCACGTTGACGATGCCGATGCCCCGCAGCTCGATAAAATGGCGGATGTTTTCCGGTGCGGTGCCAACGATGGTGCGGTTGGAAGTTTTGCGCAGCTCCACCGCGTCGTCTGCCACCAGACGGTGGCCGCGCTTCACCAGCTCCACGGCGGTCTCGCTCTTGCCGACGCCGCTGTCGCCCAGGATCAGGATGCCTTCGCCGTAGACCTCGACGAACACGCCGTGACGGGTCACGCGGGGGGCCAGCTCCACGTTCAGGATGTTGATGAGGGAGCTGAGCAGCGTGGATGTGCTCTCGGTGGAAACCAGCAGCGGCACCTCATACTGACGGGCAAATTCCAAAAATTCCGGCAGAACTTCCAGCCCGCGGCTGATGATGACGGCAGGCGGCTTCAGCGAAAGCATCTTCTCCAGATGCCGGCGTCGGTCGGCCTCGGGCAGCTCCTTCAGGTAGGAGATCTCCACCATGCCGCAGATCTGGATCCGGCTCGCGTCAAAATACTGGTAGTACCCCGCCAGCATAATGCCCGGACGGTTCACGTCCGCCGTATAGATGGGGATGTCGGAGAGTTCTTTCGGGGCGTAGATGGTATCCATTTTCAAGGTGGCCGCAAGTTCACTTAACGGTACGGAAAACGCTGGCATAAGAACACCCTTTCTCTTTGATTCGCAGCCTCCGGACGCAGCAGAGCCTGTCCCCCGTCTTTCCCTGGCGGCACAGCTTTGCCCGCCGGACTGCATACATATGATATTATATAATATACAGCCCGGATTGGCAATTTCCAATCCGGGCAAAATTGATTTTTCTCCGGGTGCATTTTTATACCATTCGCAGCAGACAATGAAATTTGACCGTTCCCGGCCGAGCGAGGCGGCCGTCGGATCCCATGGCCCGGCAGAGGCCCTCGTCCAGATTCGCCAATCGGCTGCTCAGAAGAAACACGTCGTTGCCCCGGCCCAGCGTGTCAGCCACAAGCTCTTCCAGCAGGACCCGCACTTCTTTGTCGATGGCCTGTTCCAGCCCTTTGTCTTTCCCCGGAAGCGCCGCGCCTTCCGGGCTGACGAGCCGATGGATGGCGCCGCTGAAATTCACCGCAAGCTCCATTCCCTGCTCGCTGTAGGAAGGCTGAAAGCGCAGCTTGGGTGAGCGAAGCTGAAAGCTCACCGAGAGCGGCTCCAGCGTGAGTTCCAGCGCGTCCGCCTGCCCCGCCAGCAGCCGGGCAAGCTGCGCTTTTGCCCCCTTCCAGACGGCATCCGGCGTCCCGTCTTTGTAAAGCGTCAGCTTTTCAAAGGACGCACTCCCCTCTTTCACCGACAAACCGGGGATAAGCCCGCAGTCAGAGTCCGCGCCGAACTGATAAAGATAGGTTTTGAAGATGCCGCGCTTTTCCAGCTGCTGCACGCTGCACAGAAAATCCGTCCCCTTTTCCTGTAGCTGCTCAAATCCGGCGGGGTCGGTGTCCAGGCCGTAGACCGCCATGTTCGGCCGTCCGCTGGTGTTGCTGGCAAGATAACGGCAGGCGTCGAACGCTCCCTCCTCCATCAAGCCGGGCCCGATGAACAAAAGTTCGCCCTGTCCGTAGAAAAGCCGCCGGCTTTCGCTTTGTTCCGCGTTCAGCATCGCTTCGTACACGGTGTCGCCGCTGCCCGAAAGGCATAGAGCCTGTTCGCTCACCTGGCCTGTGTCCGCATTGGGCGCAGCGTCCAGCACCAGGAGCCGCGCTTCGAACCGCGTTTCCTTTTCCACGTAAATTGCTTTCACCGGCACCCTGTCGCTCAGGCCGCTGCCGGAACAGCCTGTCAGCAAAGCCGCTCCCAGCAGCAGCCCTAAAACCAACCATCGCTTCATGGGGCCTTCCTCCTCTCCCGGAAAAACCGTTGCAGCGGCACAGTCAGCAGTGCCAGCGCCAACAAACATTGTTGCACGATCAGCGCCAGCGATTCATTTTGGTTCCACACCGCCAGAAATACCACCATAACGGCAGCCAGCGCGATCCAGTAAGGGCAATGTCCTTTACACGGCTTTGCGTTACGCCACAGTTTCACAAATGCGGCAAAATACAGGCTGATCTTGATGAGGAACAGCAGCAGCCATACCCCCACATGGAGCGCGTCCAGCCGGCGGAACACTGAGAGCCCGCCCAGACGCGCGATGGTGTACACCGGCTGGGTCTCGCTGGTATACGCGGCCCCCAGAGTCATCTCACCCAAAAGGGCAAGCAGGCTGTCCGCCAGGAACACGGCCCCGATCATTTTTGCCGCGTCCCGTCCGCTGCCCCCGCTCCGGGACAAAAAAGGCAGCAAAATCAGTTCCGGCGGCAGATAAAAACGCGTTACGGCAAGCCCGGCCAGCGTTTTGATATCTGTTTCGGGCGTTTGAAGATGGCTGAACTGCATCTGCCCCGCCACCGACCACCCCAGCGCCAGAACGGAGACTGCCGCCAGCGTCAGTACCGGCCAGGCCGCCCGTCCCAGCGCCTGTACACCGGCAAACGCACCATAATATGCCGCACCGAACACCAGGATGAGGAACAGCAGCGCCGGAAGCTGCTGCTGCATCACGTAGTTGTAAAAACGCTCCCCCTGAATGACCTCCAGCGCAACGGAGAGCACCAGCGCACCGCACAAAAGCAGCGAGAGCATCGGGCCGGGCCGCTGTCTGCCGCACCAGCGGAGGTACACGAGCATCACTGCGCACAGCAGAGCAAACCGCAGCGCGCCCGACAGGATGGCCGTCCGGGCAGGAAGGACCTCGATTTGCCGCCCAAAGGGCTGAATGAAGCTGTCGGTCAAAAAGGCGGCAAGCACCAGCGTTGCCGCCTGCTTTTGTTCAAAAAGCGACTCACGATCCATAGTTTTCTTCTCCACCGGGCAGGTCGTTCACATCGAAGGGGCGGCTTGCCAGCCGCTGCCAGGGCATGCGCACAAGGCCGTCCCGCAGGGCGCCCCGCCCAAAGGGTATCAGCGGCGAAGTGTAAGGCACGCCGAAGGAGTGCATGCCGCAGATGCTCACCAGCATCAGAAAGAACATCGTCACAAGGCCGAACGGCCCGAACAAACCGCCTGCCAGCACAAACAGCACCCGCAGCACGGTGGCCGGTTCGTACAGCGACGGAATGACAAAGATGGAAATGGTGGTCAGTGCCGCCACGATGAGCACCGGCGTGCTCATGATACCCGCCTTTGTGGCTGCATCGCCCACGATGAGGGCCGCCACAAGGCTCACCGAGTGGCCGATGGGCTTTGGCAGCCGCAGGCCGGCCTCCCGGATGATCTCCAACAGGACGATGACCAGCATCATCTCCATGAACAGTGGCAGCGGCGTTGCGGTCGCCGCCGCTGTTACTTTATAAAGCAGTTCCGGCGGGAACAGCTCCGGTGTGTACTCCGCAATGGAGACAAACACCCCCGGCAGCAGCACCGACAGAAAAAAAGCCGTATACTTGAGCAGTCGAACGGCGCTGGCAAAGTAGGCCTTGCCGGCGTAATCGTCCAGACTTTGAAAGTTTTCGTTGAAGAAGTAGGGCACGATCATCGCGAAGGGGCTTGCGTTCACAAGCACAATGATTTTTCCCTCGCATATCTTGGCGGCGGCAGTGACCGGCCGCTCGGTGTAGCCCACCTCCTGAAAAAAGCTGAAGCTGCCCCGGTGAAGATAGGGCGCGAGATATCCGCTGTCGAACAGCACGGGCAGATCCACCGACTTCAGCTTTTTCTCGATGGCGGCGACAAACTCCGGCTTCGCCAGGGTGCGGTCGTACAGCATGGCCACTTCGGTGCCGGTGCGTTCGCCGGCCGGGAAAATTTTCGTTGTGAGGCCTTCGGTGCGAACCAGCCGCCGCACAAGGCTGACATTGATGCGCAGCAGGTCACAAAAGCCTTCCCGGGAGCCACGGATGTCTCCCTCGCCGGAAGGCTCCTGTACCGAGCGGAACTGCATATTCTGCGTGGAAAGAACAATCGCTTTACGGCAGCCGTCAATGAGCATCACCGTTGTTCCCGCGGTCAGCTGGGTGCGCAACGCATCGAAATCCTCCACCGGTGTGTTCTCCACCGGCAGGTCGGTCTGATTTTGAATGTAATCGAACAGTTCCAGCCCGTTCGCCGGCTCAAACCGGGTCTCGTTGAGCATGGAGAGCATCACCACCCACAGCCGCTCCAGGGTGGAAAGGCCCTCGAAAAAGCACAGGCAGCAGGGCACGCCACGCACGTTGACGGTTTTTGCATACAGGTCGACGGAATTGCCAAACATCTCTTTCAGACGGGCGATGTTTTCGCCCAGCGAAGGGGTCAGGGGCATCGGCATCGTTTTTCACCTCGCCGGTTAGTATGCCCCGGAGCCGTCCTTTCAAAACCACTTGCCTGGAGGAGTTTTGTATGCTGGTGCTGGTGCTTCGCACATTGATGATCTATCTTCTCATCGTGGCGGCCATGCGGCTGATGGGCAAACGCCAGCTGGGGGAACTGCAGCCCTCGGAGCTGGTGTCTACCATTCTCATCTCCAATCTGGCCTCCATCTCCATCGAGTCCCCGGAAGTTCCGCTGGCCGCAAGCCTCGCGCCCGTCTGCCTGATCGTGGTGCTGGAACTGTTTTCCTCGGCTCTGTGCTACATGAGCCCCACCGCGGCAAAGATTTTATCCGGAACGCCGGTGGCAGTGATACGGGGCGGAAAAATCGACCAGAAGACCCTGCGGGAACTTCGGTTCAGCGCCAGCGACCTGCTGGAAGCGCTGCGGGGCAAGGACATTTTTGACCCCTCCGAGGTGAACTACGCACTGGTGGAGACCAACGGCACTTTAAGCGTCAGCCGGATGCCGCAGAAGGATACGCCCACGCGGGAGGACTTGAAGCTGCCGCCGCCCGAGGCCCGCACCCCCATAGTGCCCCTCATCATCGACGGGCGGGTGCTGGCGGATAATCTCGCCTGGTGCGGCAGGAACGAGCAATGGCTGGACAAAGTTCTGCGTCAGCACAAGTGCGCCCGGCGGCAGGTCCTGTTGCTGCTGGGCGACGACTCCGGCCAGGTGCAGCTGGTCAAAAAAGAGAGCCGCTGAAACCAGCGGCTCTCCGATTGAAAGGATGATCGAATGAAACGTGTGCGGGCAGCCTTTGGGCTGCTGGTTTTTCTTGCGCTGCTGATCGTTGTCAGCAGCATCCTGGTGCGGACCACCAACAACACTCTTTTGGAGGACCTGGACCGCATCGGTATCTTGAGCGCCGGCGGCGACTACGAGGCCGCCCTTAGAACCATCGACGAGATGAACGCTTTTTTTGCCCGCCGGGAGCACTGGATGGCGCTGTTCATCAAGCGGGACTATCTCAGCGGCATCGCCATGTGCCTGGGCGGGTTGTCGGCCTATGTTGGCCCGGATAATCAACAGGACCTGCAAAGCGAGCTTGGAAAGGCCCGCACGCAGATCCTGATGACCGGTCATTTATTTTTCAGTATGCTTTGAGGAGTGGCCGTTGAGCATATCCTTCAACTCGTCCATGAAGGTGTTGATGTCGCTGAACTGCCGATAGACCGAGGCAAAGCGCACATAGGCCACCTCGTCGATCTTCTTCAGTTCGTCCATGGCCAGCTCACCGATGTGCATGGAGGTTACTTCCCGCTCGTAGCTGTTCAGAAGCGTCTGCTCGATGCGGTCCACCGCCGCCTCCAGCGTCTGGTAGCTGACCTCCCGTTTCTCACTGGCGCGCAGCATGCCGCCCAGCAGTTTCTGGCGGTCAAAGGCCTCCCGGGAACGGTCCCGCTTGACGACCATCAGAGGCACGGTCTCCACGATCTCGTAGGTCGTGAATCGCTTGGCGCAGCTCAGGCATTCCCGGCGGCGGCGAATCTTTTCCCCGTCCTCTGTGGGGCGGGAGTCGATCACCTTGGAATCCAGTTCGCCGCAGTACGGACATTTCATGGCAGTTTCCTCCTTGGGCGGTAGGCGGGCATTGGGCCGCCGTCAAATCACTATACAAACAGTATAGCATATTTTCCCGCAAAGAAAAGATTTTCAGCCAAAAATCCTGTCATTCAGCTCTTCATAGAACGCCTTTGTGGCGGCCTCATCCGCGCCGCTGAGCACCACGGTCCTCCCCTCCACCTGCATCACGATGCAGGAATCGCAGCCGGTGTAGGCATAGCGGGTATAACTGCCGAAGGCATCGTTGCGGAATGCTCCCATGGAAAGTCGGGGCGATCCGAACCCGTTGGTGCGGCTGCCGGCCTGGATGCCCTCGGCATATTCGATGCTTTCCACATCTGCGTAGTCTATTTCGGCATCATTCCAATAACTTGCCTCGATCTGCAATGCGTTCTCGCCCACCGTATAATGGATGTCTCCTGTGAAAAGAAGTACCGGTGTGCCCACCACGGCGACAGCCAAAATCACGAGGGCCACCGCCGTTACTACACGGTCTGCTTTGGATCTGAACAGGCATCCGTTCCAGCTTCCATCCCGAACTTGTTTGCGGTACAATCGGTAGGAATAGACACAAGGCACCACCGCCAGAACGACAATGGACACCAGCATTCCCACGGCCATGGCGGCCCCGGGCAAAAGGCAGCACAGCAGCAGAACAAGGCCGCCCGCCACCCACACTTTGCCGCCAATGCGGTGGGTGCGGTTCCAATTCTCTTCATTGGCCAGCGTCCAGGGCAGACGGATACCCAAGGTAGGATTCTGCTTCATCTTGGGCATGTAATTTCCGATGACAAGGAACATCAGGCCCAGGCTTGCGGGCAGCAGACGCTCCCAACCCAGTTTCACATCCAGCGCCACTGCCCAGGTGCCGGCACAGTAAAACAACGAGATACAGGGCAGCAGCCAGTAGATCAGCTCCAGCGCCTTTTTGCTCTGGCCGTTTTTTCGGTTGGTGTGAAAAGTGAGCAAAAGGCAGAGCCAGTAGGTCGCCAGCATGGCGGCGGGCATCCCCAGGCAAAAGGCCAGTTTTGCGAGGTTGTTCTCACCGGGCAGGCGTGTCCATAACCCCAGACCCGCCAGCGCAGGCAGCAAAATGAGCACAGACCCGGCCAGTGTCTTGCGTTTATTCAAGAGTTCCATCGTTTCCCTCCCCTTTCAGCGTGGTCAGCCAGAGAAGGATCTCCTCCAGCACCGACGCGTTCAGTTCATAACGAATGTATTTGCCGTCCCGTTCGTCCCGCACAAGGTCGGCATCCTTGAGCACAGACAGATGCCGCGAAATGGCCGCCGCCGACACCGGGAACCGCTCGGCGATCTGCCCCGCTGTCAGCGGGCCGGCCCGCAGCAGTGTCAATATCTCCCGGCGGGTGGGGTCCGCGAGAGCACGCAATGTGTCCTGCATCGCCATGGCTTCACCTCATTTAACATTTTACTTAATTGTTAATTGAAATATAGCACTCCTCTACACCTTTGTCAACGTTCCTTCAAATGCAAAAAGCCGCCCTCTTTTCAGAGGGCGGCTTTTGAGGTATGAATTTATTCGGCCAGCAGTTTTTCCAGCGTGGCGATACGAACACAGATGCACAGCAGCGTCGCAGCCTGCTCCAGTTCCACAAGGCTGGGATAGGTGGGCGCAATGCGCAGGTGATGGTCGTGGGGATCGATGCCGTAAGGATAAGCGGCGCCGGCGGGAGTCAGCACAACGCCCGCCTGCTTGCACAGTTCCACCGTGCGCTTGGCGCAGCCGTCCATTACATACAGGCTCAGGAAGTAGCCGCCCTGGGGGTCCGTCCAGTGGGCGATGCCGGGGCAGCTGCCCAGCTCGCGGCCAAAGATCTCCTTCACCAGGTCGAACTTCGGCGCAATGATGGCCCGATGCTTTGCCATGTGCTCCAACACGCCCTTGCGGTCCTTCAGGAAGCGGACGTGGCGCAGCTGGTTCATCTTGTCGTAGCTGATGATCATCGAGCTCATGTTCCGTAGAATGTGCTCAATGCTTCTGCGGCTGGAGGCAACGGCCGCCACGCCGGCGCCGGGGAAGGTCATCTTGCTGGTGGAGCAGAAGACCATTGCCCGGTCGGGATGTCCGGCTTTTTCGCACTCATCCAGAATGGACAGCACCTCATACACCTTGTCGGTGAGGGTGTGCACACAGTAGGCGTCGTCCCAGAAGATCTTGAAGTCCGGGGCGGCGGTGTTCATGGCCGCCAGACGGCGCACGGTATCGTCGCTGTAGGAGTATCCGTCGGGGTTGGAGTAAACCGGCACGCACCAGATGCCCTTGACACTGTCGTCGTCTTTCACAAGCCGCTCCACAACGTCCATATCGGGACCGGTCTCCAGCATGGGCACCGGGATCAGCTGGAAGCCGAAATACTCGGTGACCTTGAAGTGGCGGTCATAGCCGGGGGTCGGGCAGAGGAACTTGATGTTGGTGCAGAAGCGCCAGGGGCGGATCGAATCGGAGAAGCCCACGCGCCAACCCAAATCGATCAGATAATACATGGTGGACAAAGCAGAGTTGCCGCACACCAGCACCTGCTCAGGGCTGGGCACCTGCATCAGGTCGGCAAAGAAGCGCCGGGCCTCGGGCATGCCCTCCAGATAACCGTAGTTCCGGGCGTCCACACCGTTTTCTCCGATGTAGTTCTCCAGCTTCATCATGTCGGCAGAAAGGTCCAGCTGCTCCGGGCAGGGCTTGCCGCGGGACATATCCAGCTTCAGCCCTTTTTGCTTGAACGCGTCGTACTGGCTCTGCTGAAAGCTGAGTTCTGCCTCCAGCGCGGCCCGGTCCATGGAACCGTACTCCTTCATTGCATCCATTCCCCTCTATTCATTTATTTCACTTTATGCAGGTTCCGGACCGGTTGCTCTTCGCATTGCGGCCTTTCCCCTGCCGCACAGCCCGAACTGCAAAAGCGTATGCGGATATTATAGTACAATTTTCCTCGGGAAACAAGCGTCTGTGGGCGCTTTTCGCCGGCAGCCCGCCCCTGTAAGTCTGAAACAGCCCCGCCTTTCGGCGGGGCTGCTCGCTTCAGCGTGGCCGAAGGGCTCACACCTGCATGTTCATGGGGTTCTCGGCGTTCTCGCTGTCGACCTTGTCGAACTGGTAGTCGTTGCCGGGCAGGATGGCATTCATCAGGATGCCCACGATGGCAGCGATGGCCAGACCGGACAGGGTGATGCTCACGCCGGCGATCTGGAAGGTCAGGCCGCCCAGGCTGTTGAAGCCCAGAGCGCTCACCAGGATGACCGCGGCGATGATCAGGTTGCGGCTGTTGGTGAAGTCGACCTGGTTTTCGACCACGTTGCGCACGCCGATGGCGCTGATCATGCCGTAGAGGATGAAGGAGACGCCGCCGATGATGGCGGTGGGCACGGTGTTGATGACCGCATCAAACTTGGGGCTGAAGCTCATCAGGATGGCGAACACGGCAGCGATGCGCATCACGCGGGGGTCGTAGATCTTGGTCAGGGCCAGCACGCCGGTGTTCTCGCCGTAGGTGGTGTTGGCAGGGCCGCCCAGGAAGCCGGCCATGGTGGTGGCCAGGCCGTCGCCCAGCAGGGTCTTGTTCAGGCCGGGCTCGCGGATGTAGTTCTTGCCGGTGGTGGCGCTGATGGCGGCGATGTCGCCGATGTGCTCCATCATGGTGGCCAGAGCGATGGGCATGATGGTCAGGATAGCGGAGATGTCAAACTTGGCCAGAGCGTTGGTGTGCACGGGGATGCCGAACCAGCTGGCCTGAGCGATGGGGGCGAAGTCCACTGCGTTGGTGACCAGCGCAACAACGTAGGACACCAGAACACCCAGCAGGATGGGCAGGATCTTGACCATGCCCTTGCCCCAGATGTTGCAGACCACAACGGTGCCCAGAGCCACAAAAGCCAGCAGCCAGTTGGTGGCGCAGTTGGTGATGGCGCTGGGGGCCAGGATCAGACCGATGGCGATGATGATGGGGCCGGTCACAACAGGCGGGAAGAAGCGCATGATGCGGCCGATGCCGAACACGCTGATGAGCAGGCTCATCACCAGATACACAAGACCCGCGAATACTACGCCGCCGCAGGCGTAGGGCAGCATCTCGGTGTTGGGGGTGCCGTCCGCCGCCATGGGAGCCACGATGGCGAAGCCGCCCAGGAAGGCGAAAGAAGAACCCAGGAACGCGGGAACTTTGCCCTTGGTGATCAGGTGGAACAGCAGGGTGCCCAGACCCGCGCACAGCAGCGTGGTGGACACGTTCAGGCCGGTCAACAGCGGCACCAGCACGGTCGCGCCGAACATGGCAAAGGTGTGCTGCACGCCCAGGATGATCATCTTGGGCACACCCAGCTGGCGGGCGTCAAAAATACCCTCATTCACTTTCTCGTTCATTTACATTTCCTCCTCTTGCTCTTTGCTGCTCTATTCTAAAAGCCTGCGGGAGACCCGCCGACGCATAGAAAGCCCAAAAAAGAGGCATTGGTGTTAAAGCACCAATGCCTCTTTGAAAACTGGAAACAAAACCGGCGAAAAAGCCAGCAGCTCGTTCTTCAGAAACAATTTTTTCATCCGCATGTCTGCCGCCTCCCTCGCAAATTTTTTACATTATATCAATTCCGTTTACAAAATGCAAGCCCCTTTTTCTTCCATTTTGACGGAAATTTAAAATGCCCCGCTGCAAAAGCAAAAGCGCCGGAGCAAACAAATGTTTGCTCCGGCGTGGTGCCGCTGACCGGGATCGAACCGGTACGGTGTTGCCACCGAGGGATTTTAAGTCCCTTGCGTCTGCCAGTTCCGCCACAGCGGCTCAGCTAAAAAGCTATTTTATAATACAATACCCACCCCGCAAAGTCAACAACACAGGCGGGAAATTGTATTTTTGCGGTCAATGCCTTATAATAATGAAAACACGCCGCCCGCTCAAAGCCGGGCGGCCTTAAACGGAGGCTGCGATGACCCCGAACAACAAGCGTAACATTCGTCTTTTTTGGCTGGGAGCCCTGCTGGGGTTTGCCGCCTTTCTGTGTATATACGGCGTCTCTGCGCTGGATGTGACCAACGATGCATTCCTGCGCGGCGGCTACATTGAACAGGATGTGCAGCAGCATTACGCCGGCTGGCTGTTTTACCGCCAGTCTCCCCTTTCGCTGCCTCTGTGTGAGACGGACCACCTGAACTGGCCGGACGGCACCAGCATCGCCTTCACCGATTCCATCCCGCTTTTTGCGGCCTTTTTCCGCCTGCTGAATCCGCTTTTGCCCGAGACGTTCCAGTACTTCGGGCTTTACACCGCGCTGTGCTTTGCGCTGCAAGGCGGGTTTGCCGCGTTGCTTGTGGGGCTTTTTGCCCGCTCGGACCTGACAGCGCTGCTGGGTGCGGTGCCCTTTGTGTTCAGCCCCATCCTGCTGGAGCGTGCGTTCCGTCACACCTCACTGGCGGCGCATTTTCTCATTCTTGCCGCTCTATATTATTATGTGCTGGGCATGCGCGAAAACCGATTCGCTTTTAAAGGCCTTTTTGCCGTCAACGCTCTGGCCATCGCCCTGCATCCTTACTTTGTTCCCATGACTTATGCCGTCACCTTTGCGCTGCTGGCCGGACAAGCCTGGCAAAGCCGCCGTTTTGCCCGCCCCGCCGCTTTTCTGGCGGTAAACCTTGCGGCCACTGCCTGTGTGGGCTGGCTGTTCGGCGTATTCAGTTCCGCCGGCTCCGGCGCGGGCGGCGCGGGCAATGAGTACGGCTATTTCTCCATGAATCTGAACGCCCTGTGGAACCCCACCAGCCGCGGCGTTGTCTGGAGCCTGTTCCTGCCTGTTCAGAATCAGACGGGCGGAAACTACGACGGTTTCAACTATCTTGGTCTGGGGGTTCTGCTTGCCGCTGCAGTAGTTGCGGTGTGGGGCGTCTGGACATTGCGTGCCCGCCTGCTGTCACTTGCCCGCCGCCACGGCTGGCTGCTATTCGTCTGCGTCTGCCTCGCCGCCTTTGCGATAAGCCATGTGGTCACAGCCAATGGCGCGACCCTGTTCCGCATTCCCCTGCCCCAGGCCCTGATCCGGCTTGCCACCACCTTGCGTAGCAGCGGCCGGCTCTTCTGGCCGGTGTATTATCTCATCATGCTGGCGGCTGTGGCAGGCCTGCTGCGCCTGTGCAGCGTAGTGCGTTTCATGCACGCGGGCATTGCGGCTCTGGCTTGCCTGTGCATTGTTCAGCTGGTTGATCTGAGCCCGGCGCTGGCGCAAAAGGTCGCCTCTCTGCGGGAGTACACCCCCACCGAGACCGACCTTGTCACCGGCACCACCCCGGCGTTCAGCTCCACCACCGATTTCTTTGAAAAAACGAGCGGACGTTACAGCACCCTCGTCGCACTGGATCCGCTGACGCAGACCGGCATGGAACTGGCCCTGTACGCAGCTGACGAAGGGATGAACAGCACCGACACCTCGGTGGTGGCCCGATACAATGAGGAGGCCGTGGCCGCCCTGCGCGCCGGCTTCGTCAACGAACTGCTTTCCGGCGGGATGCGCGCCGACTGCCTGTATGTGACCGAACGGCCCGAAACGTTCCTGCAGCTGGCCGACGCCGCTGCAGAGCAGGGCGCTTGGTGCGGCGCTCTGTATGCCCGGGTGGGCAACGGCGAGCCGGAGCCCGCGCTGTATGTGATCGCACCGGGGTTGGACAATTACAGCCATGACCTTGCTGTGCCCTACAGCGAAGCGTTCCCCCTGCGCATTGCAGATTACTCCGACGACTATTGGTTTGAGGGCGTTTTAAGCCTGAATCTGGCCGACATCGGCCGCGAGGCGGATGAAAACAAGGTAGTGCTGTTTTACGACACGCCCCTTGCCCGCCGCCGGCTCGTTCCGGGCGCGGCCATTCTTTGCGAAGGGCAGCGATATTCCATTCTGGACGTGGACGACAGCGACGCGGGCTGGCTGATGGTGTCGCTGGACACCCAGGACGCCCGGCCACTGGCAGGAAAGGATCTGGTGATTCAATAAATGGAAGTGCTCCGTGTAAACAACCTTTTGCCCATTCGGCTGGATAAGTATCTCATGCAGCAGTACCCCGTGCTGACGCCGGGCCGGCTGAACAAGGCACTGCGGGAGAACAAAATAAAATTGAACGGCAAAAAGCAGCCTCTCTCCACCCGGGTACAGGCGGGCGACGAGATCAAGCTGTTCCTTTTGCCCGACCAGCTGAGCGCCGCCCCACCTGCGGAAGGGCCCGCGTTTCTGCAGGCAAAGCATCCCGCCAAAGTGGTGTATGAGGACGACCATCTTCTCATTGCCGACAAGCCTGCCGGTCTGCCGGTGAACGATGAGCATGACCCGGACACCCTTATCCACCGGGTCCATTTGTATCTTTATAACAAAGGCGAGTACCGCCCCGGCGAGGGATTTATTCCGGCGCTGTGCCACCGGCTTGACACCGGCACCAGCGGCCTTGTTCTGGTAGCAAAAACCGTCCAGGCGCTGGCGGACCTCACTGAGCTCATTCGCACCCGGCGGCTGAAAAAGGAATACCTCTGCGTCACCTTTGGCCGCCCGGAACCCCCGGCGGCCACACTGAACGGCTGGCTGAAAAAAGATGCGGCAAGGGGCCGGGTCACAGTGGCAGACCACCCGGCGGCGGACGCGGTGCCCATCGAGACCCGCTACGAAACGATGGCGGTCAGCGGACGGCTGGCCCTTTTGAAAGTGGATCTGGTCACAGGGCGCACCCACCAGATACGCGCCCATCTGGCCAGCATCGGCTGCCCCATTCTGGGGGACGGAAAATACGGTCAGAATGCCGTGAACCGGCTGCTTCACTTCAAGTATCAGGCACTGTGCGCCTGGAGGCTCACTTTCCCGGCGGACTGCCCTCCCTCTCTTTCGTCCGTGTGCGGAAAAAGCTTTACACTCGAAAAGCCCTGGTACTGCCGCCAGCTTCTGGACGGCGAATTGAAATAAAAGAACGGACCGCGGCGCGGGCGTCAGCCCCGCTGCGGTCCGTTTTGCATTTCATTGATTTCTTCCCAGGTATAAAGGCTGTTAAGAACATCGCACAAAGCCTTTTTGGAAAGGCGCGGCGGCAGGCCCAAGCGCTTCAAAAAATCGTAACGTTCTTCTCTGCTGCCCGCCGTTCCGGAAAGGCCCCAGGCGTAAAGGTCACCGTAGGTGATGGCACGTCCGGCGCGCTGCGCTGTTTCCCGCCCGCCGGCATTCAGTACGGCCTGCCGCAATGCTTCCACATCAAAGCCTTCCACGCCCAGGAGTCCTTCCTTGCCGGGGGCTTCCTTGCGCTTCTCTTTGCCCTCCACCGCCGGCACATAGGCATGGCGCACATATTCCAGGCCTACCAGGTCGGCGACGAAGCGGCGGATGCGGAAGCCCGCGGCATCCGGATCGGTGAAAACGATAACGCCCCTTTGCCGGCCCAGCTCTTTCAGCAGGCTCTGGGTCTCCTTGTCCTTGAAGATGCCGAACCCATCGGTGGTCAAAATCAGCGCATCCACAGCGTTGGTGAGAGCTGCCGCATCGTAGCGCCCTTCCACCACCAACACCTGACGGATGCGCGGCCGCACGCCCGTCATCGCCGTCCTCCCGCGCCCGCGGCGGACAACCGACACAACGCCGTTTGCAGCAGCACTTCCGGAGCCGTGGGCGAGCCGCCCTTCAAGTCGTCGTCCAGTTCCGCCAGCACCTCAAGGCATGCGCCCAGTTGACCGAGGGTATAGCTGGCGGCGTTTCGCCCGCTGATCTGCAGGCGGGTAGGTTTGCCGGTGTAGCCAAAGTCCTTGTACACACGATTATAGTCGAGCTTTTGCGCCTGCGCCGCCTTGACGCGGTACATATCCACAAAACTGCTGCTCAGCGCCGCAGTGATGGCAATGGGGTCGGTCTTGAGGCGCAGCAGTACCTCCAATATCTCGCAGGCACGGGCAGCGTTGCGGGAGGTCACACAGCGCACCATGTCAAAGACATCCGCTTCCAGATTGCGGGTCCCCATCTCCACCACCAGCGCTGGGGTGATCTCGGTATAACCGCTGGCGGCTGCCAACTTGTCCACTTCGTTCTCTAAAAGGAACATGTCCTGGCCGCACCGCTCCAGCATGGCCGCCGCGGCGTTTTCCGAAAGCTCAGTACCCTGTTCCTTGGCACGCTGGCGCAAAAGCGCCCGCAGCTGCTGCGGACCGGGATGGACCATCTGCGCCGCGTAGCCCTCTTTTTCGCAAAGGGCGATGAGCTTTTTGGCCTGTTTGCCGATTTTGAGCTGACCGCGTTCCTCGGTGAAAACGCTGAACATTACAAAGGTAGCGTTCTCCGCACTGTCCAGTACGTCGCAAACTTCCTCCAGGTCCTTTTCGCCGTAGGAGGAAGGCTGCAGATTGGGCAGCGAGACGATGCGCCGGGTACCAAAGAAGGAGATCGTACCCGCAGCCATCACCAATTCTTCCACACCGGGGGCCGGGCCGTCCAGGACGGTGATCTCCCCATCGGTGGCGGCGGCCAGCTCCGCAAGAGTCTTTTCTGCGGCTGTGCGGGCCAAGAACGGATCGGAGGAATAGAAATAGTAAACAGAGGCGTTCTTTTCCAGCGATTCACGCCACTGCGTTTTATTGTAGAGCATAGTTTCCTCCTTTCAACACCGCCGACCGGCCCGGACGGATCAGAAGCCGGGCGCCGCGGGGCGCGTAGTACACATCGCAGTCACGCCGGGTCTGCCAATCGTATGCCTTTCGTGCGATCAGGGTTTCCACCTGCAGGTTGGCCGGCTCGACGCTTGATGTCACCGCAAAATCCACCTGTACCGGGGTCCCGGTATTTGCAGTTCCTGAGGGCACGGCGATTTTGCAGCCCGCCACATCCAGCACCACAAGGCTTCCCTTTTGCAGGCGAATGACTGTTGTCATTATATCACAAACGGACAGGGTTTGGGCCTGGTTCACCGCAAAATCCTCGACAGAAAGAGTATGTATTGCTTCGGGCGGCGTGGATGACGCGCCGGTGCGCAGATCTATCACCCACTCCGGTCGACTGACCCCTTTGCTTTCAAGATATTCCCGCACTTGCTCCGCATTGGCCTCGCCGCCCCGGAACACTACCACGGCCTGCCCCTCCTGCACAGTGACAACGCAAGGACTGGACGCGCTGCCCAGCACCGCGATCTCCACCGTGCCCTGCTCCAGCGCCATTGCCCAAACGACGCCCAGCACCACCAAAGGCGGGGCAACCAGCCACGCCCGGCGCTTGAATCCGAGCCGCCATGCACAGAACACTGCCCCCGCTGACGCAGCCAGCACAATGAGCGTATACTCCCGCGGCAGCGGAAGTTGGGCAAGCGGGAGCCCGGCACAAAGAGCAGCAACACCGTTCAGGTATTTGGCCAAAAGGCCTCCCAAAAGCGAGAAAGCGCGTGCGGCAAATTCCAGCCACGGAACAAAGCCGCACACACCGGCCAACATTCCGAACACCACGCTGCACCCTGCTGCCGGAAGGGCCAGCAAATTGGAAAGTACTGTCACTCCGCTGACCGAAAGACCACCCAGCAGCTGCACGGGCAGTGTGAACAGCGCCGCAAATACGGTGGGCAGCAGGAGCGCTGCCCCGCGATAGCACAGATGCTGCCGCAAGGGCACAGCTTCCTGTTCTTCTTCATTCGGGCGCAGAGGCCGGAGTGTTTCCCCCGCCAGCACCACACCAAGCGCGGCGGCAAAGGAAAGTTGAAATGCGATGTCGCACACTGCATAAGGCCCTTGCAGGCTGATGAGCACTGCCCCGAGGCCCATGGAGGTAAGCGGGTCAGCCGAGCGGAGGAACAAACTGCCCAGATGCAAAATCAGTGCGCCGATGCCCGCCCGGAGCACCGACGGCGAGAAGCCGGTGAGCGCCATCATAAACAGCACCACTGCAATCGCCGTCACGGCTCGCAGCCGCCAAAACCGCCCGGTCCTCGCCCCAAACACACCGCATACGAGACTGAGATGCAGACCGGATACCACCAGGAGATGGGAGATGCCGGCCGCACGATAGTTTTCGATCACATCTTCCGTCAAACGGTTCTTGTCGCCGCTGGCCATTGCCGCCAGCACTCCGCCTTCGTTTCGTGGCAGATACCGGGCCACATTTGCGGCAAAGCGCTGCTGAAAGCGGCGGAACGCGTAAAGAACGCTTCCGCTCTGCCCAGCGGGTTCGGGTGTTTCCACGCATTCTCCCTGCAAATACACGCCGTCTGCCAGGCTGGAATAAAAATATTCGTCCTTCTCCAGCTGCTCCAAACGAAGCACAACACGGAACCTCTGCCCTTCCTCACAGTCGGGAAAGACATCCACCGAAACAAGGGCATGGGGCAATGGTTCTCCCGAATCCGTTGTTTCCAGCAATCGCAGGCACACTCTCGCAGTGTCCTCGGCAAATCCCGGTTCTGCGCTCACGACCTCCGCCAGCGCGTCGATCCGCCTGCCCCCAAGGGAAAAAGCAGGCTGTGCCTGTAGTGTAAAGCCAATACACTGCATAGCAAACGCTGTGAGTATCGCCAATGGAAAAACACAATGGTAGCCGTGTCTTCCCCGCGCCCAGCCAATGATACCGGCGCAAACAAAAACTGCCGCAAGCGGCAAAAAAGCCGCCGGCGGCAGCATGACAGCAGCCAGCTGAGTGAAAACGTATACTCCGCCAAAGGCGGCAGCCGGGCGGCGCATGGCGCTCAGTGCAGGAACAGAGGCAGTTTTTCCAGATAAACGATGTCCGTTCTGTCTGCGGCGTCGCCCTCCGCCAGAACGGCAGCGCGGGCCACAACGGTGCCGGTGCTGCGGGCAACAAGAGCCTCCAGCGCATGAAGCGATCCGCCGGTGCTGATCACGTCATCCACAATGAGCACCCGCTTGCCGTTCATGGCTTCCAGATCCTTGTGGTCGATTACCAGCTTCTGCTTGCCGCTGGTGGTGATGGACTCGTCCTCCACAATGACCGGGTCGCTCATGTAAAGTTTTTCAGCTTTACGGGCAGGGATATACAGCTTGCCGCTCTGACGGCTCATCTCGTAAGCCAGCGGGATACCCTTGGCCTCGGCAGTGACGATCACATCAAATTCCGGGCAGCGCTTCAGCAGTTCCTCGGCGCAGGCAACGGTGAGCTCCACGTCGCTGAACATGATGAAAGCCGCGATATCCAGATGCTCGTTGATGGCGCAGATGGGCAGTTCACGCGTGAGGCCAGCCACATGCAGCGTATAAGTTTCCTGAGACATTCAAAATTCCTCCTGTATCACGTTTGAAGAGGCGAAACAAATCTTGCTTAGCCCGGAGGCCAGGCAAGGCTGCGTTTGGCCAGCACATGGAAGTGCAGATGGCGAACGCTCTGGCCGCCGTCCTCTCCCACGTTGGTGACAACGCGGTAGCCCTTTTCGCAGCCCAACTCTTCACAAAGGCGGGCAATGGTGGCGAAAACATGGGCCAGCAGAGCGCCGTCCTCCTCCCCCAGCTTTGCGGCGGAGTCGATGTGGGTTTTGGGGATCACCAAAAAGTGGACAGGAGCCTGAGGCTCGATGTCATAAAACGCCAGGATCTTGTCATCCTCGAACAGTTTGTTCGAGGGGATCTGGCCTGCCGCGATCTTACAGAACAGGCAGTCATCCATCGGTGGGTTCCTCCTTTCCAAGGGGCAGTGCGCCGGACTTTTGCTCGGCGCACCGCTTTTGTAAAACATTCTTAGCCCTGCAGGATACCGGAGACGATGCCGGGCACAGCGTTCAGGGCTTCGTCGATCTTGGTGGCGTCCTTCAGGCCGGCCATGGCCAGATCCGGCTTGCCGCCGCCGTTGCCGCCGGCGATGGCGGCGATCTGCTTGACCAGCACGCCCGCCTTGAGGCCGGCATCCTGGGCGCCCTTGCCGCAGCAGACCACCAGCGAGATCTTGCCGTCGGAACTGCCAACCAGAGCGCTCACCACATTGGGAGCCTTGTCGCGGATCTTCTCGCACATGCCGCGCAGCGCCTCGGGAGCGGTGCCGGACAGATAGGCGGTAACGATGTGGATACCGTTGACCTCGGCGGCATTTTCAAACAGGCCGTCGATCTTGCTGGCAGCCACTTCGACCTTGACCTGCTCCAGCTCTTTGGTCAGGCTCTTGACCTCGGCAGCCATGCCCTCGGCACGCAGGGGCAGATCCTTCAGGTTGTTCACCTTCAGGCTGCCGGCCACCTTGTGCAGCATCTCGGTGCGCTCGTCCAGCAGACGCAGCACACCCATGCCGGTGGTGCCTTCGATACGGCGCACGCCGGCGGCCACGCTGGACTCGCTGAGGATTTTGAAGCAGCCCAGCTGAGCGGTGTTGCTCACATGGGTGCCGCCGCAGAACTCGGTGGACCAGCCGTTGATGTCCACGACGCGCACGATGTCGCCGTACTTCTCGCCGAACAGCGCCATGGCGCCCATCTTCTTGGCTTCGGCCAGAGGCATATTCTGAACATTCACGTCCAGCGCCTCAAAGATCTTCTGGTTGACGATGTGCTCCACCAGCGCCAGCTCCTCGGGGGTCACAGCGCTGAAGTGGGTGAAGTCGAAACGCACACGCTCGTCGTCCTCGTAGGAACCGGCCTGGTGCACGTGGCTGCCCAGCACCTCGCGCAGCGCCTTCTGCAGCAGGTGGGCGCTGGTGTGGTTGCGGGCAACGGCGCGCCGGCGGCCCTTGGAGACGCTGGCGGTGACGCTTTCGCCCACGATGGCAGTGCCCTCAGTCAGGGTGCAGGTGTGGACGAAGTAACCCTTCGGGGTCTTCTTCACCGCCTTGACCTCAAGACGCGCGCCGGAGGCGGTGACGATGGTGCCGGTGTCCGCCACCTGGCCGCCGCTCTCGGCGTAGAAGGGAGTGCGGTCCAGAACCACCAGGACGCCTTCCTTGGCGCCGTCGTCGGTGGAAACGGCCTCCAACAGCTCCTCGCCGTCGGAGAGGGCCAGCACAGTGCCCTTGTCCTCCAGCACATCGTAGCCGGTGAACACGGTAGGCTCGGCGTTCAGCTCACCGAACAGGTCGGCGCTCCAGCCGGAAATGTCACGGGACAGACGGTCCTGACGGGCCTTCTCCTTCTGCTTTTTCATCTCCACCTGGAAGTTCTCTTCGTCCACGGTGATGCCCGCCTCGGCGGCGATCTCACGGGTGAGGTCCAGGGGGAAGCCGAAGGTGTCGTTCAGTTTGAAGGCGTCGATGCCGGAGAGGATCTTCTCCTTGCCGGAGAGCGCCGCCTTGGTGATGTTGTCAATCAGGCCGTTCAGAATGTTCAGGCCCTGGTCGATGGTCTTGTAGAAGCGCTCTTCCTCGGTGCCGATGACCTTCTTGATGTAGTCGGCGTGCTCCTCCAGCTCGGGATAGCCGGCCTTGTTCTCATGGATAACAGTGTCCACCAGCTCGGTGAGGAAGGGGCGGTCGATGCCCAGCATCCGGCCGTGGCGGGCGGCACGGCGCAGCAGGCGGCGCAGCACATAGCCGCGGCCCTCGTTGGAGGGCAGGATGCCGTCGCTGACCATGAAGGTGGTGGAGCGGATGTGGTCGGTGATGACGCGGATGGAGATGTCGGTCTTCTCGTCCTGACCATAGATGTGGCCGCTGATGCGCTCCACATGGTTCAGGATGGCGCGCACGGTGTCCACCTCGAAGAGGTTGCCCACGTTCTGCATCACGCAGGCCAGGCGCTCCAGGCCCATGCCGGTGTCGATGTTGGGCTTCTCCAGCCGGGTGTAGGTGCCTTTGCCGTCGGAATCGAACTGGCTGAACACCAGGTTCCAGACCTCCATGTAGCGGTCGCAGTCACAGCCCACCTTGCAGCCGGGCTTGCCGCAGCCGTGCTCGGGGCCGCGGTCGAAATAGATCTCGCTGCAGGGGCCGCAGGGGCCGGAACCGTGCTCCCAGAAGTTATCCTCCTTGCCGAAACGGACCATGTGGTCCTCGGGGATGCCCACCTGCTTGGTCCAGATGTCCCAGGCCTCGTCGTCGTCCTCATAGACAGAGATGTACAGCAGGTCGGCGGGGATCTCCAGCACCTTGGTCAGGAATTCCCAGGCCCAGTTGATGGCTTCGGTCTTGAAGTAATCCTGGAAGCTGAAGTTGCCCAGCATCTCAAAATAGGTGCCGTGGCGGGCGGTGATGCCCACACGCTCGATGTCCGGGGTGCGGATGCACTTCTGGCAGGTGGTCACCCGGTGACGGGGAGGCTCTTCCTGGCCCAGAAACCATTTTTTCATGGGGGCCATGCCGCTGTTGATCAGCAGCAGGCTGTTGTCGTTTTTCGGCACCAGCGGGAAGCTGCCCAGCCGCAGGTGGCCCTTGCTCTCAAAGAAGGAGAGGTACTTCTCCCGCAGTTCATTCAGACCGGTCCATTGCATCGTTCAAATCTCCTCTTACTGATGAATTTTGGGCGCCGCGGCAAAAAAACAGCCTTCGTCCCCCTTTGCAGGGACGAAGGCCGAAACGCTCCGTGGTACCACCCAGATTGCAGCCCCGGAAGGCCGCCGCTTTTGTGCCCGTTAACGCCGCGCGTACGCCCGGCTCTTCACCGGGGGCTCAAGGGTGGCTTATGTCGCGCTTTTGGCAGGGACCTTTCACCAGCCGGTCCCCTCTCTGCATGCCCCGCACGCCGTTGGCCCTATCACAGCCATTTTGTTGTTTTTTACGTTGCAATTATACCGCCCTCAAGCGTCGTTGTCAACACCGATTTCGGCCGTTAAACCCTCTGTTTGCGCGTTATCCAGCCCCTCGTACCGGCCGGGCTCCAGCCAATAGAGCGACTCGCAGATCTGAGCAAAGATCTCGCCGCAGCTGACGGCAGGTTCCGGGGTGCCGTCCTGCATGACCACAATGGTGTAGCGGGGGTCTTCCGCAGGCCAGAACCCGGCAAACCAATAGTTCATCAGCTCTTCCCCTGCCTCGTTGAACACGCCGGTCTGAGCAGTACCGGTCTTGCCTGCCGCGCGCCCGTGCAGAGGCTGGGCGTCCTTGCCGAGGCCGTATTCAACCACGCTGGCCAGCATCTCCTGCAGCGCGGCTGCGTTTTCTTCCGACACCACCCGCCGGCTTTCCGGCGCGTAGAGGGACTGTACGGCGGCGCCGCTGGTCTCGTCAATCACCGCCTCAAGAAAGCTGGGGGTACGCCAGACGCCGTCCGCCGCAATGGCGTTGAACGCTCCCGCCACCTGCACCGGTGTGGCCAGCAGTTCGCCCTGGCCAAAGCTGACGCTTGCCAGCTGGCCCAGGTCCTCAAGGCGCTGCGCGTCCGGCAGGTTTCCCTCCGCGCTTTGCAAGCCGCCCGCGAGATACACCGCGTCCCCAAACCCAAAGTCCTTCGCAGCCCGGCTCACCGCCTCGCCGCCCAGCTTGAGGCCCAGCTCGATGAAAAAGCAGTTGCAGCTTTTTTCCAGCGCGCTGGTGAGGTTCATCTGCCCGTGGGCACGGCTGAGGGCGCAGCGGTAGACGTGCCCGTTCAAATCCACAGACCCTTCGCAGTCGTAGGTATACCAGTCCCAGGTCTTTTCCAGCGCGGCAGCCGCCAGCACCGGCTTGAACACCGAGCCCACATTGTACTGACAGAGCACGCGGTTGAGCAGCGAGGTATCCTGCGCTTCAATGCTTTTTTCCACCGCGTTGGGGTCAAACTCCGGCAGGCTGACGCTGGCACGCACCCGGGCGGAGTCCACCTCCATCACAAGGACACACCCCTGGGTCATGTTTTTCTGGGCCACGCCCTCGCACGCCCGCTGGATGGTCTCATCAAGCGTGAGCATCACTCCGGTGGACTGGCCCTGCCGGGTAATGAGCTGCGGTTCGCTGCCAGTCACGAGATTTCCCTGCGCCGTGGTGACGCACTGGACGCTCTGCTGCGTGCGCTGGCTGCCCAACACGTCGTCGAACGCCAGTTCCAGCCCGCTGACTCCCTCCCCTTCGCCGTTCACATAACCCAGCAGATGAGGCGCAACCGGCACAGGGAAATAGCGCCCCGGAACCGCATAGGTATAGATTCCTTGGGCGGAGAGGTCTTCCTCCACCGGCACCAGAAAGGGCTCGTGGGAGTTGCGGCGGCTGTACAACAAGGACTGACCCGCATAGGGCACATAGTTGAACAGTCGGGCATAGCTGCTCTCGCCCGGAATGGAGAGGGCATAATATTCCACCCCGTAGGCGGTGAGGTTGCGGCCCTTGCAGTCGTAAATGTTGCCCCGGGAGGAATCCAACTGCAGGGTGGTGACTGTCTGGGCCTGGGCCGTATCGGCAAATGTACGGTTACGGGCCAGCAGGAACAGCCTCCCCATCACCACACTGTAAGCCGCCAGAAACACCCCGAACAGCGCCACCAGACGTCTTGTGGTCAAATCACAGCGCCTCCTGTCCCACGGGCCGCCTCCTGTCCCACGGGCCGCCTTCTGCGGCCCGGTCTTACAAACAGTATGACCCTGTGCGCGCTGTTTCAAACACACGCTGCCCGCCCTGTTTCCGCAGCCCTGTGGGCCTGCGGAACTCAGGCTGTATTTCCAACGCCTTTCCTCCGCCGGCACCTGCGCAATAACGCCGGAACAGCCGGCGCTTATGTTGACTGGTAACCTCGCGGTTCAGCGGGGTTCTTTTTCCCATAAAACCGGTATACCCTGGTCCGGTATTTGCTGTCCTGAAACGTGGCGATGCACACCTCGCCTGCCTGGTTCAGAGTGTAACCCATGATGTCCCCCGCGAAGCGGTGCCGGGACAGCGGTTTCAAGTCGGCGGACCAACATTCAAGGCAGCTGCCGTTGGCGGCCCATATGCGGTTTTTTCCGTCCACCACCGACAGGCAGTAATCTTCGTGATTGCGCAGTTCCGCCCGCAACGAAAAATCTCCCGCGCCGATCACCATCAACCCGGAGCCGAAACCGGCGCAGACGAGGAAACTGCCGTCCGGCGCGATTGCCAGCTGGGACATATACGGCACCGGTATCTCTCCCGCATCCCTCAGATCCGGGGTAAACCGGAGAAGCGTATCATCCTGAAGATAGCAGCCCTCTTTCAGCTGGTACAGAAACGTCCCGTCTGTATGTATGGGCGCATTGCTGCCCGTCGCTGCGGAACGCAGGTGCTCTCCTTCCAGCGTAAGGCAATGCAGCACTGCCTTCTCATTGCACCCGGTGGACAGATAGATGCGCTCGCCGATCACGGTGATGCATGTGATCTCTCCCTTCCAGCTCCAGAGGAGGTCGCCCTTTGCGCTGTAACGGCACAGCATTTCCCTGCTTTTGTCATTCTGCGGGTACAGATCTGCCAAAAAGCCGCCGTCCGGCAGCAGGTACCCCCAACCGAGCCCCATGGGCTGCCCCTCGGGGATGAGCGGCAGCGGAAGGGGAAGGATTCCTGCGGAGTCGGATACAATGCGGGCCGTTTTCGGCGCATGGCCGCCGCCCTCATCTTTCTTTCGCTCTTCGGTAATGGTCAGCAACCGTCCGTCATCCGCAACGTAACAGAGGTCGCACAGCCCCTCCTCCTGCAATGGCGTAAGCAGGAGATGTCCGTCCTGGCTCCAATGAGCCCATTCGCCGCCGCTGCAGGCCACTCCGCAAGGAGAAGTGACGCAAGACTGTCCGGAAGGGCCAACCGTTTCCAACGTCAGGTAACCCATGGGCCGCAAAATCATTGCCCCGGAACCACAGCCCAGGCCCTGTCCCCGCTCCCCGATCTCCTGCAGCAGTTCCATACCGGTCTGGTTTTTCAGTTTAGGCGGCAGCGGATGGGCCTCGATCCAGGCATACAGCGGTTTGTCGTCGGTCGGTTGAAATTCTACCCTCTCAGGATCGCTGTCCTCACGGACAAAGAGCGGCGCGCCCAGCAGGCAGGAGAGGATCTCCAATTTTTCCTCCTGGTCCCGTTCCGCGAAAAGCCGCTTCAGGAGCGGGGCAAGCTTCGGCGGCAGCCCCAGGCCTTCGCAAAATGCGGCGGTATTTCCCGGCACGTGTTTCTCCTCTTCGTCGCAGACAAGATGGCGTGCGATGCGCTTGCCCGAGACATAGAGCGTCAGCGACAAAGCATCGCCGTCGAACATGGACACGGACAGCACCGTGCAGTCCAGCTTCCGGGAGAACCACCCAGTCTTGCGGTCCAGCTGTGAAAAGCTGAGATCATCGGGGCAGGCGGTGACGAAACGTTCGGACCATTGCCCCACCAGGGCTTTGGGCAGGGCCGCCTTGACAGCGCTCTCGGCAGCGCCGAGGATCTGAAGATTGCTCACGGTAGTTCCCATCGCCGCATCTCCTTGCTCTCTTATAGCTTTTATGTATGCAGTGTGACTTGATAATTTCAGTAAACATACTTTGGGCCTGAAAGCAACGCACAGGATTTGAAACGACCTCTTTTGTCATGCGATTTCAAGCACAAAAAAGCCGGCACTCACAGTTCCTGTGAGTGCCGGCTTCTATCATTCTGTCATGCGCTTTGTTTGACAGCGCAGGTTTGACGCAAACTCGCGTTCACCCGCGCAAAAACCCGGCGCTTTCAGGGTTCATGGCATGGATCAATACATACCGCCCATGCCCATGTCGGGCGCAGCGGCGGCGGGAGCGGGCTGCTCCGGCTCGTCGGCCACGATGCTCTCGGTGGTCAGCACCATGCTGGCCACGCTGGCGGCATTCTCCAGAGCGGAGCGGGTCACCTTGGTGGGATCCACGATGCCGGCCTCGATCATGTCGCAGTAGACTTCGTTCTGGGCGTCAAAGCCGTAGTTCATCTTGCCGGCGCTGAGGATCTTGTCGATGATGACGCTGCCCTCCAGGCCGGCGTTCTTGGCGATCTGGCGCAGAGGAGCTTCCAGAGCCTTCAGCACGATCTTGGCGCCGGTGCGCTCGTCGCCCTCCAGGCCCTCGCAGACCTTGCTGACAGCGGGGATGGCGTTGATGGGGGCGGTGCCGCCGCCGGCCACGATGCCCTCTTCCACAGCCGCCTTGGTGGCGTTCAGGGCGTCCTCGATGCGCAGCTTCTTATCCTTCATCTCGACCTCGGTGGCAGCGCCGACCTTGATGACGGCCACGCCGCCGGCCAGCTTGGCCAGACGCTCCTGCAGCTTCTCCTTGTCGAAGTCGCTGGTGGAGACTTCCATCTGAGCGCGGATCTGAGCCACACGGTCCTTGATGGCGTTCTTGTCGCCGCTGCCGTCCACGATGGTGGTGGTCTCCTTGGTGACCTTCACCTGGCGGGCACGACCCAGCATCGCCACGGTGGCATCCTTCAGCTCATAGCCCAGCTCCTCGCTGACGACCTGGCCGCCGGTGAGGATGGCGATGTCCTGCAGCATCTCCTTGCGGCGGTCGCCAAAGCCGGGAGCCTTGACAGCCACGCAGGTGAAAGTACCGCGCAGACGGTTGACGATCAGGGTGGACAGAGCCTCGCCCTCGATGTCCTCGGCGATGATGACCAGCTTCTTGCCGCTCTGGACGATCTGCTCCAGCAGGGGCAGCAGATCCTGAATGGCACTGATCTTCTTGTCGGTGATCAGGATGTAGGCGTCGTCGATGACAGCCTCCATCTTCTCGGTATCAGTGACCATGTAGGGGGTGATGTAGCCACGGTCGAACTGCATGCCCTCAACGACCTCGGAGTAGGTCTCGGCGGTCTTGCTCTCCTCGATGGTGATGACGCCGTCGGCGCTCACCTTCTCCATCGCCTCAGCGATCAGCTCACCAATGGCGGCGTCGCCGGCGGAAACGGTGGCAACACGGGCGATGTCCTTGGAGCCGTTCACCTTCTGGCTGTTGGCGGCAAAGGCCTCCACAGCAGCCTTCACGGCCTTCTGCATGCCGCGCTTCACGTCCATGGGGTTGGCGCCGGCAGCCACGTTCTTCATGCCCTCGCCCACCAGAGCCTGAGCCAGAACGGTAGCAGTGGTGGTGCCGTCGCCGGCAGCGTCGTTGGTCTTGGTGGCCACTTCGCGCACCAGCTGGGCGCCCATGTTCTCAAAGGCGTCCTTCAGCTCGATCTCCTTGGCAATGGTCACACCGTCGTTGGTGATGACGGGGCTGCCGAACTTCTTGCCCAGCACCACGTTGCGGCCCTTGGGGCCCAGGGTGATCTTAACGGTATCCGCCAGGGTGTCAATGCCGGCGCTCAGGGCCTTGCGGGCCGCTTCGCCATGCAGGATCTGTTTAGCCATAATGCTCTATCTCCTTTTATCTGGTTTCACAAAGAAAGTTTATTCTTCCACAATGGCAAGAATGTCGCTCTGACGCACGATGGTGCATTCCTCGCCGTCCACCTTGACCTCAGTGCCGGAGTACTTGCTGGTGAGGACCTTGTCGCCCACCTTGACGAGCATCTCCACTTCCTTGCCGTCCACCATGCCGCCCGGGCCCACAGCCAGAACAACGGCCACCTGGGGCTTCTCTTTGGCGGAGCCGGCCAGGATGATGCCGCTCTTGGTGGTTTCTTCGGCTTCCACGGTCTTGATCACAACGCGGTCAGCCAAGGGTTTGATCTGCATAAGAATGCCTCCTGTTCGAACTATAAAATAATTTGCATTGTCAGAAATTGTTTAGCACTCTTTGCTCCCGAGTGCTAATATATATTTTATCCACTTGTCTGCCAAAAATCAAGAGGGTAAATTAAAAAATTTTTGTGAACAGTTTTTACAGTCCGCCTGTTTTCCCCGGGCCGTTTGCCCAAACACGGAAACCCGCCCGGCCTCGTGGCCGGGCGGGTTTCGTCAGTTTTTGGCAGGCAGAAGGATGCGAGCGTCAAGGGGGCAGACTTGCGCCGACAGGCTCATGCATTCCCGGCACTCGCCATCTTCGGTAACAACGATGGGGCGGCCATCCAGCACTTTCACCTCCACACGGCGCACCCGGCGGAACAACGCAATGTCCCGGTAGGCCGGCGCGATCTGGCCGTTTTGGATGTGCTCGCCTTTTTTATATCCGCCGATGACCCGTGCAACGGCCAGGCGTCCGATTTTGCGGATGAGCACCAGGTCCAGCAGACCGTCCTGCATATCCGCCTCGGGCGCGGCGATGTAGCCGCCGCCATAAGCCCTTCCGTTGCAGATGGTGAGCATCAGAAACTCGCCGGTGATGACTTCATCATCCGCTTTTACTCGCAGGCGATGGCCCAGCGGCCCGCAGATGGACTGCACAATGGAGAGATTATAGGCCATCGTGCCGCCGCAGAAAGGCAGGCGGCGAAACTTTGGGATACCATAAGCCACCTGGGCGTCCAAACCGGCGGAGCAGATGGTGGTAGCCACACCGTTCTCCGTCTGGATCAGGTCGATCTCCATCACCTGTCCACACATCATCCGCGGAAGATCAAGGAAAGGTTCCCTGCCTCCGAAATTCCGTACAAAATCGTTGCCGCTGCCGCAGGGAATGCATCCCACCGCTGCGTTGGCGTGGCCCCGGGCGCCCCGGATCACTTCGTTGAAGGTACCGTCGCCGCCACAGGCGTACAACCGCACTTCCTCCCCTGTTTCGGACCGCTGCGCGGCCAGTTCCACCGCGTGGCCCGGATATTCGGTGAGAAGGATCTCATAGTCCACACCCAGGCTTTTGGCCGCCGTGATGATCTGCGGCACCAGCACCCCGCTGGCGTCCGCTTTGCCGGAAATGGGATTGACGATGAACACATGTCTCATTTTCAGCGCCTCTTAACTCAATATTTCCGCCCGCTTCAGGGCAGGTCGCAGGCCGCCGCTTCGCCGCCCGCCTGCATGAAAGCCTCGATCTCCTCCACCGTCTTGGGAATAGACGCGGACAGCACCTCGCAGCCGTCGCGGGTCACCAGGAGAGTATCCTCAATGCGGATGCCCAGCTTCAAATCGTCGAAATACAGGCCTGGCTCCAGGGTGAACATCATGTTCTCTTCCAGCGGCGCGTCGTCGTTGCCCACGTCGTGGGTATACAGGCCGATGTAGTGACCGGAACCGTGGAAATAGAATTTGGAAATTTCCTCCGGGCGCTCGATCATGCCGAGGCGCACCAGTTCCCGTGCCATCACGTCCTTACTGATGCCGGCCAGCTCGTTTTTCGGCTGGCCGGGACGGGCGGCGGCAATGGCGGCCTCGAGGCCTTTCAGCACCACATTGTACAGCGCTTTCTGCTGTTCCGTGAAACGGCCGTTGACAGGATAGGTCCGACTCACATCCGCCGCATAATAACCGCACTCAGCGCCGAGGTCGAACAGGATCATTTCGCCGTCCTGCATCCGGCGATCGTTGGCACTGTAATGCATCACGCAGGCGTTGGCGCCGCTGGCCGCGATGGTGGCAAAGGCATGGCGGGCATTGGCCCGCTTGAGCATAAAGTCAAAATACGCCTGCGCTTCGTACTCATAGAGGCCCGGCCGCAGATGCGACAGCATGCATTTGACGCCGTCGGCGGTGACCTGACAGGCTTTGCGGTGGAGGGCGATCTCCTCGTCGGTCTTGACCTGCCGGATGAGCGCCAGGTCATTGAAGGTGTTGCGGATGGGAATGTCCGGATATTTCATGCGGAGTTCTGCAGCAAACTTCTGCGCCTGAGTCAGATGATCCTCGCCGCACCAGTTCGCCATATCCACATAGACGCATTTGATGGCCCCGGGCCAACCAAACAGCGTTATCTCGTCGCGGAAACAATCCAGATACTCCACCCGCTCGATGCCCGTCTCGGCCTGCACGCTCTCCTTGGTGCTGACCACTCCAAGCCACCGTTTCATGCGCTCGTCGGTGCGCCGGATATACAGCACTTCCTGGACCCTGCCGCCGCGCTTGGTCATTTTCAAAATCGACTTCGGCTGGTCAAATCCTGTTAGATAATAAAAGTTGGCATAGGGCGTAAAGGGATGAAGCTCGTCGCCCTTGTCCGGCAGTTCGTTTTCCGCAAAAACGAAGGCGACGGAGTCATCCTCCATGCGTTCTGCATACAGTTTTCGGCGGGATGCGTGGAACTCTTTGCTGATCACGCTCATTTCCTCCCTTTCTGTCTTTATGGGCCTATTTTACCATAGATGCGTGCCCATTCCAACAAAAAATAGCGCCGTCTCTCCCCTTTCGGAGGCAGACAGCGCTTCTCTTTTTTAGACAGGCAGGACGAGCTCAGCCCGTCCGCCCCGGTCTGTATTGGAAAGCCGCAGCTGCCCGCCGTGGCATCGTGCGACCCGGGCTGCGTAATACAGGCCAAGGCCCAAATGACCATTCCCGGAACGACTGGCATCGCTGGTGAAAAATGCCTGTTCTCCTTTGGCCAGTGCCTCAGCGGAGAAACCCGGGCCGGAATCCTCCACCCCGATCGTCAGGTGATTTTCCGTAGCACAGACGCTCAGAGATATTTCCCCATGTACCGGTGTATAGCGTACTGCGTTATCCAAAAGATTTTCCACCGCACGGTCCAGACTGGCTCTGCGCACTATGGCACCCCCTTCAGGAGCATCGCCGCAATGCAAAGTAATCCCCTTTGCAGCACAAAGTCCACGCCCCATGCTCTGCCAGTCTGATACAAGCTGCCGCATCTCCACAGTCTCCTCGGGGTCCTGTTCCTGCGCGCCGGGATACGCCATTTGTCGAAGCCGGGCAATATAGTCCTCCAAGCGCAGCGCTCCGCGCAGAATGGCGTCAACACTCTCCCTCTGCGCAGCAGTGAGTGAGTCTTCGGCCAGAAGCTCGGCGTTGCCGCTGATGACGCTGAGGGGCGTTTTCAAATCATGCGTCAAGGCAGCCAGTTCCAGGCCGCGCTGCTGCTCCATCGCCCACTGTTCTTCCAGTGAAGCGGCAAGACTGCCGCGAAGCGTTTCCATTGCCTGTAATGTCTCATCGAACTCACGCACCCGGGCGCGTGAAGCAAAAGGAACGTCCAGCCGTCGTTCTGTGATGGTCCGGGCCGCACCGGTGAGCAGAGCAGCATCTCTCCGGAGCAGACCTGCAAAATGGTGAGTCATCAGCGCTCCGGTGATTGACCAGAAGGCCAGCAGCAGTATGATGGCGCAAGTCTGGAACTCGGGCAGACGGCGCTGCAGCTCTTCGGTGCCATAGGGCATGGAGTAATCATACTGGAGAACGCATGCCGTTCCCTCCGGCAGCCACACCACCCGGTGGTATTGGGAATAGAAAATCCCTTTGGGGCGCACATCCCCTGCCAGCGCCTGGCAGGCATAGCCCAAGCGGCGCTCGTCCATTCCGGCAGAACGCAGCAGTTCCCCGTTTTCGTCAAAGACCGCCCACCGATAATAATATGGGAGCTGTTCCGGGGCAAGGGAACCGTTTTCCAACGCCGGCACCACAACTTCCAGTCCGGTTGCCGCCGTGGAAGCCGAAAAAACGAACCCGCACCGCATAAGCCAGGTCAGCGCCCCCCACCACAGAGCAGCCAGCAACACCATCACCGTCCCGGTAGTGAGCAGATATCGCCAGAACAATGCAGCGAGTCCCCAGCAGCGTTTCACTCGTTTTTCCATTTATAGCCCACTCCCCATACGGTTTCAATCGGTTCTGAGCCCTCCGCACGCAGCTTGGCCCGGATATTTTTGATATGTTCCGTCACAGCACTGGTGTCTGCCGAACCGTCGAAACCGAACGCCGCTTCATAAAGCTGCTCCTTGGAAAAGGTCTGCCCCGGATGCATTGCCAGATGTTCGCAGATGGCGTATTCACTTTTTGTCAGTTTCAAGGGCCGCCCCTGCCGCAGTACCGCCCGCTGACGCAGATCAAAATCCAGGCCGCCTCGGCGAAAAAAGCTGTGGGGCGTGCGCTGTTGCCTGCGAAGGTGCGCAGCCACTCTTGCCCGCAGCTCCGCAATGCGGAAGGGTTTGACCAGATAATCGTCGCCTCCCACGCCAAGGCCGGTGAGCACATCTGCTTACCGCGTTTTGGCGGTAAGAAACAGGATGGGACAGTCCACCAAATTGCGGATACGACGGCAAAGAGATAATCCATCCTCACCGGGCATCATCACATCCAACAGAATGCAGTCCGCCCAGCGGCAGGCCGCTTCATCCACCTGCCGCCCGCTGAGAAGGGCCGAAACCTGATGGCCGTCCCGCTCCAGAGCATTTTTAAGCAGAGCGAGCAGGTCTTCCTCGTCGTCCACCACAAGGATATGTGCCATTGCAGCCACCTCAATTCAAAAGGAGATACAGTCCCCAGGAAAGGGCGTAGAAAACATAGACATGGGCGGGATAGAAAATGTAGAACAGTTTTTTCATACCACGCCCGCGAGTCCCATTATACAACAGCATCGGAACCACCGACAACACGCCAAACCATTCATAGGCCACCGTGAACATCTGTGAAAAGCGGAAGCCCGGCACAGCAGACAACTGTATGCAGGGCAAGACGAAGTAGAACACCATCGTCAAGACCACATAGACGGCCGCCTGAAGCCCGCGGCGGCCATGCAGCAGATACAGCGCAATGCCGATGAGAATGAAAAACACGCCGCCGTCCGCGATGAAGAACCAGACCGGCAGCGCGGTATAGGCCAGCGCCGCAAGAACGGAATCCAGCAGCCAGGCCATCGGCGTGGCATCTGCCATGCTGTACAAAAAGGCGAACAGGAACGGCCAGGCCAGAGGAAGCACCACCGCCAGCAGACCAGGCAGAATGCGTTTGCTCTTCAGCCAGTCAATGCCTTGCCAGACAATAATGAGGATCACAAAATTCATGAACACCGCGTTCATAGGGATAAAGCCATCCGGACGAACACCGATGCCGCCATACATCATCAAGAACTGCAGCAGACCCATTCCGGCGGAAATGCACCAGATACGCAAAAAGTACCGACGCCGATCATGGGTGTGGGTAAAGCCCTCCACCAGACAGAACAGAAACAGCGGCGCACTCACCCGCCCCACCATGCTGAACCATTCGGGGACAGCGCCGGTAAAGCCAAAAAAGTAGTGGATGTGATCCAGCACCATCGTGACAAGGGCGATCCATTTCAGCCCTGTTCCGCTGATGCCCCGCTTTTGCATCATTTCTGTTGTTTCCATAGCCAAACTCTCCTCTCAAAGTTCTTTCGCTATGGTAACAGCTGTTTCTAAGGAAAGTATAAGGACTCGTCATTTTTCAACGGGAAAGCCCCCCGGGCGGACCCGGAGGGCTTTGTGCTTGCTGTATGGGGGTGTTTTGAGCGGCTTAGCCGAAGTAACGCTCCAGCAGGCCCTGCATGCCGCGGCCATGACGAGCTTCGTCCTTGGCCATCTCGTGAACGGTGTCGTGGATGGCGTCCAGGCCCAGCTCCTTGGCGCGCTTGGCAATGTCCATCTTGCCGCTGCAGGCGCCGCACTCGGCGTCCACACGCATCTGCAGGTTCTTCTTGGTGCTGTCGGTCAGGACCTCGCCCAGCAGCTCGGCGAACTTGGCAGCATGCTCGGCCTCCTCAAAGGCGTAGCGCTTCCAGGCCTCGGCGATCTCGGGGTAGCCCTCGCGGTCAGCCACGCGGCTCATGGCCAGGTACATACCGACCTCGCTGCACTCGCCGTTGAAGTTCATGCGCAGGCCCTCGATGATGTCCTCGGGCACGCCCTCCTTGGCGATGCCGACAACATGCTCGGTGACGTAGGTGTTCTCGGTCTTCTCAACGAACTTGTCCTTGGGGGCCTTGCAGACAGGGCAGAAATCGGGGGCAGCGCCCTCGGCGATGTAACCACAAACGGTGCAAACGAACTTAGACATTTTCTCTTCCTCCAAATCGTTATATTGTTTCTCACTGAAACGGTTCCCGTAAATAGGAATCATTCTCTGTTACACTCACAGTATAGCACAGCCACTTGGTTTCGTCAACAGGAAAATCATGAAAAACCTATGAATTTTTGCGTTCATCTTTCGGTTGGGTGGAAAAGCCCATTTTCCCCAGCGCAGGCAGCAGAGCGGCCAGGCTGGAGCTGGTCACAAAGCCCATTCCGAGGCCGCAGATGATCATGATAGGCGCATAGGTGAGGGCCAGCGCGCTGCTGAGCAAAAAGCTGGCGGCGATGAGCTGGCCGATGTTGTGCCCCAGCGCACCGCACACCGACAGGATAAAATAGGTGGGGCGGCGGGGCAACTTATAGAGCAGCCACATCACCAGCAGCGAGACGAGGCCGCCGCTGAGGGACAAAAGGCCGGCGGTGACGCCGCGGGTCAGACCTACAAAAAAGGCTTTCAGGATGTTGAGGGTAAGCGCCTGGGGAAGGCCCATGAAAAACAGCGCGTACATGACCACAATGTTCGCCAGGCCGATCTTCACGCCGGGGATGAGCCCAAGCAACGGCGTGATGGCGCTCTCCATGAAGGACAGCGCCATCGCCAGCGCAAACAGCAGGCCGGACAGCGCCACCTGGCGGGTTTTGTTGTTTCGCATGGTATTCTCTCCTTAATAATAAGGTTCTGGCTGGTTAACAGTCTAAGCCGCTTTGCCCCTTCTGTCAAGAAAAACGCGCCCTGCGGTTTGACCTGACCGTCGTTTTTTCATATAATATGTATAAGTATCGCCTCTTTACGGAGGCAAAGCATCGGAGGTGGGCTCATGCGCCGCAGATTTTTTTCGGCAGCAGCCTGCTGCACTCTCGTCCTTTTTCTGGCAGGGTGCGGCTTTAAAGACGGAACATACAGCGCCCAGTTCAAAAGTTATGACAGCCTCGGCTACAAAGACTGTCTCACGATCACCGTTACTGACGGCGTCATCACCGACGCCCAGTTCGACGGAGTAAATGAAACAGGCGGCCTCAAGAGCGAAGACGAAGCCTATGCGAACCGCATGCGGCCGCTCTGCGGCACTGACCCCGCCGCCATCCGCCAGTATTACAGCGAGGCCCTGGTGGGGCTGAAAAATCCGAAGGATCTGGAAGTGGACGGCGTCAGCGGCGCAACGGTGTCTGCCCAGCACTTTGAAGCTCTTTGGCAGGCGCTGCAAACGCCCATGAAAAAGGGCGAAACGGCACCTGTTGTGGCCGAAGACATCCCGGAATTTCTGCCCTCCGCCAGCAACAGTGAATAATGTGTTAAAATTTGGCACACACTTGCACTGAGGCTTGAAATCCATGGGGATATAGTATAAAATTTTCATAAGCTTTTCAAAAAAAGGAGAGTACAACAAATGAAAAAAATCGTTTCGCTGCTTCTGGCAGCTTCCCTTTGTGTTTTCGCTCTGGTCGGCTGCGGCGGCGGCTCCGAGACTGCTGCATATAATCTGAACGACATCGTGGCCGCGGTTGAAAAGGCCAACCCGGTGAGCAACCCCCGCGACGTGGATGACAACTTCATCCAGCTGGATATGCTGCTGACCGCCGACAACATCGAAGAATACGCCGGCAAGGTGAGCAATGACCAGGGCAACAGCGCTCTGATCGTGGCCATCAAGGCGGTGGAGGGCAAAGCTTCCGCCGTTGAGGAAGAGCTGAACGCCTACAAGACCAGCATCTCCACCGGCGGCCTGTACGCTGAGTTTGCGGATATGGAGGCTATGGCTGCCGACGCCCGCATCGTTGTGAAGGGCGATTATCTGGTGATGGTTGTCGCCAACACCGAGGGCGCCGATTACGCCGAGATCGACACCGCGCTGGACGAGGCTCTGAAATAAGGCGTATCGCGCTGAGCTTTGAAAAATAAGGCCGATACCTGCGTTTTCCAGGTACCGGCCTTTTGTGTGAAAGGGAGGGTCGTTTTTTGATCTTCAGCACGGTTCTGTTTCTGTTCCGTTTTCTGCCCATCACGCTGGCGCTTTATTACCTTGCGCCGGCCAAGCTGAAGAACCTGGCGCTGTTTTTGTGCAGCCTGGTGTTCTATTCCTGGGGCGAGGTCAAGTTCTTCCCCGTGATGGTGGTGCTTATCCTCATCAACTACACTTGCGGCCTCCTTATGGAGAAATTCGACAGCAGCGTCAAGGCGCGCCGGGTGCTGCTGGTGCTTTCCATCGTGGGCAGCCTGTCCATGCTGGTGTTCTTCAAATACTCCAACTTCCTCATCAGCACCGTGAACAGCCTGTTCGGTTTGTCCATCGGCCTCATCGAAGCGGCCACCGTACTGCCGCTGGGCATCAGCTTCTACACCTTCCAGACCATGAGCTACTCCATCGACGTTTACCGTCGGGACGTGCCCGCCGAACACAACATCATCGACTTCGGCGCTTATGTGGTCATGTTCCCCCAGCTGATCGCCGGCCCCATTGTGAAATACCGGGACGTGGCCGCTCAGCTACACGTATATAAAGACCGCTATCGCCTGGCCCAGATCCAGGACGGCATTTGCCTGTTCGTGTTCGGTCTGGCAAAAAAGGTGCTGCTGGCGGACATGATCAGCCAGCTGTGGTACGACATCATTGGCCAGTGGTCCGGCGGAACGCTGGATGTTGCGGGCATCGGCCTGGAAAACGCCAGCACTCCCCTTGTGTGGCTGGGTCTTCTGGCCTACAGCCTGCAGCTCTACTTTGACTTCTCCGGCTACTCGCTGATGGGCATCGGCATGGGCAAGATGCTGGGCTTCGACTTCCCCATGAACTTCAACCTGCCCTACATCGCTTCCAGCATCACCGACTTCTGGCGCCGGTGGCACATCACCCTCTCCAGCTGGTTCAAAGAGTATGTGTACATCCCTCTGGGCGGCAACCGCCGCGGCATCAAGCGCCAGATCTTCAACATGTTCGTGGTCTGGGCCCTCACCGGCATCTGGCACGGCGCTGACTGGAACTTCGTGCTCTGGGGCATCTACTACTTCGTGCTTCTCACCATCGAAAAGGTATTCCTGCTGGACAAGCTGAAAAAGGGCAAGGTCTGGCCCCACGTTTACACCCTGTTCCTGGTGGCCGTGGGCTGGGCGCTGTTCGTGGGCAATGAAAGCGGCGTGGGCCTTTCTCTGCTGTTCCAGAAGCTGTTCATCCCCAGCGGCGGCGTGGGCTGCTTGTATTTCCTGCGCAATTACGGTGTGCTGCTGGCGGTGTGCATCGCCTGCTGCACTCCCTTGCCGCTGAAGATCTACGACAAGATCAAAGAGAACACCTTCATGCGCATCGCGCTGGTAGGCCTGCTGCTGATCCTGTGCATCGCGTATATCGTGGCGTCCACCAACACGCCGTTCCTCTATTTCCGTTTCTAAGGGGGTGCGAGACTGATGAAAGAAAAATGGAATGAACTCAAAAAGTATCCCCTGCTGGTTCTGTTTTTCGTGTTCCTGTTCGGGTTCATGTTTTTGGACATGGCCTGGCCCAAGCGGGCTTACAGTGACCTGGAGCGCCGCGATCTTGCACAGGTGCCCGATTTCAGCCTGACAAAACTCTTCGAAAACGTGTGGACCAGCGAATACGATAAATACACCAAGGATCAGGTGGCGGGCCGCGACATGTGGCTGCGCCTGCAGAGCCGTAGCGAGAGCCTCGTGTTCCAGAAAGAGGAGATCGGCGGCGCGCTGCTGGGCGACGATGAAATGCTCTTCACCCAGACGCTGGCGCTGAAACCCACCGAAGAACGCATCTTGAAGGGCAACATCCAGCAGACCTCCCTGTTTGCCATGCGGTATCCCGGGCAGGTGACGCTGATGCTCACGCCCTCTGCCAGTACGATCTACCCGGATCTGCTGCCCGCCAACGCCCCTATGTTGGACGAAAATGCCCTGTTGGACACTATTTTTGAGATGCACGAGGGTACCAACTGCATTGATCTGCGGGAGACTTTCGGCGCAGCCGCAGAAGACACACAGCTCTACTACAAGACCGACCACCACTGGACCACCGACGGTGGCGCTTATCTGGCCTACCAGGAATACTGCCGCAGCCTTGGCCTCACCCCCATGGAGGTGAGCAAAGAGGATTTCAAGCATGTGGAGGACTTCTGGGGCACCACCTACTCCAAATGCCTGCGATGGGACCAGACGCCGGACACCATCGCCTACCTGGATATTCCCAACCAGCTGACCGTGTGGCAGACGAATGCCGTGGGCGAGCCCTCGGAGCCCAAGTTCACCAGCGGCCTGTATGAGATGGAGAAGGCTGAGACGGCCGACAAATACGCCATGTTCCTCTACGGCAACCAGGGCTACACCACAATCGAGGGCAACGGCGAGGGCCGGGTGCTGGTGGTGAAGGACAGCTACGCCAACAGCTTTGTGCCCTATCTCACGTCGAACTACGCCGAGATCTGTATGGTCGATCCCCGCAGCTACCGCAACAGCATCGACGCTTTGATGCAGCGGGAACAGTTCGACCAGGTGCTGCTGCTGTTCAGCTTCCAGACCTATTCCACTACCAACATTGCCAGCTATCTGGCTGCCTCGGCCAGCGCCGATTGACACACCGAAGCCCCTGCATAAGCCGTGCGGGGGCTTCGATTTTTCCCGGAAAGAGCCCACTTTTTACGGACATTTTACATTGCGGGGTGGGAAAATCGGCGCAAATGCTTTATACTTGAATCGAATGAGATTTGTCCGGTCTCATCGCCGGTGCCGGCCTTTTATGGCGGCATATCGAAGCGGTTCAGACCGGTTTTGAAGGGAGAGCGTCCATGTCCGTGATCTACGTTTTGGAAGACGACAACAGCATCCGCGAGCTGGTGGTGTATACGCTGAACCACTCGGGACACGAAGCCCAGGGCTTCGGCCTGCCCAGCCAGTTCTGGGCACAGATGGCAAAATCCACGCCCGATCTTCTCCTTTTGGACATCATGCTGCCCGAGCAGGACGGCATCGACATCCTCAAGCAGCTGCGTTCTCAGCCCGCCACCCGAAAGCTGCCGGTGATCATGCTCACCGCTAAAGGCAGCGAGTATGACCGGGTGCTGGGGCTGGACAGCGGTGCCGACGATTATATCCCCAAGCCCTTTGGCATGATGGAGCTGGTGGCTCGGGTCAACGCGCTGCTGCGCCGTACGGCCCCCGGCGAACAGGCTGTGGAATACAAAGCCGGCGGGCTTTCCGTCTGCCCTGCCCGTCATCAGGTGCTGGCCAACGGCCAGCCGGTCACTCTGACCCACAAAGAATTCGAACTGTTAAGCCTGCTCATTCAATCGCCCGGCATCGTGTTCACCCGGGAACAGCTGCTGCGGGAAGTCTGGGGCTACACCTTTGATGCCGAGAGCCGCACGTTGGACGTGCATGTGCGCACGCTGCGTCAAAAGCTGGGCGAATGCGGCAGCTGCATCGAGACTGTGCGGGGCTCCGGCTACCGCATTCGGGAGAATGACCAATGAGCAAACGGATCTTCAAGGCAATGATGGCCGTTACCCTCACCACACTTTTGGTGTGCATGGCGCTGTTCATTGCCATCCTCTTTCCCTATTTTGAAACACAGCTCTCCAACGAATTGAGAAACGAGCTGGAATACCTCGCCCCCAATGTGGAGCGGGACGGTCTTTCCTATCTGGAGCGTCTTCCCGACGGTCAGAACCGTCTGACGCTCATTGACGCCGACGGCACCGTGCTGTTCGACAGCGACGCCGACCCCGCGAAGATGGAAAACCACTCCGACCGGCCGGAAGTCATTCAGGCCATTGCCACAGGCTTCGGTGAGAGCTGCCGGTATTCTGAAACACTGGCAAAAAAGACCATCAACTGTGCCGTTCTTCTGGAAAACAGTCAGATCCTGCGGATTTCCAGCACCCAATATTCCAGCATGGCGCTGCTGGTCAGCCTCACCCCGTCGCTTCTTCTCGTTCTGATTTTTGCGGCGCTGGTGGCCGTGTCCATCGCCTACAAGCTGAGCCAGCGACTCACCCGTCCTCTGAATGAGATCGACCTGGAGCATCCGCAGGTGAATCAGGCGCCTTACGATGAACTCAAGCCCCTGTTGCGCCGCCTGCATCATCAGAATCGCCAGATCCGGGAGCAGATCCAGCAGCTGCAGGCGCAAAAGCGTCAGTTCACCGCCATCACTGACAATATGCGGGAAGGCTTTCTGGTGCTGGATGCGGATGGAACCGTGCTCTCCTACAACTCCAGTGCCACCCGTCTGCTGCAGCCGGAAAAGCCGCTGGATGGCCGCAACATCAATGAACTGACCGACGAGCCGGACTTTCTGGAAGGTCTGCACGGCGCGCAGGAAGGCGAGCATGTGGAGTGCCTTGTGCCGCTGCACGGCCGCATCTGCCAGTTGTTTGCCAACCCCGTCTATCAGGAAAGCACCCTCACCGGCATTGTGCTGGTGCTGCTGGACGTGACCGAGCAGCAGGAACGAGAGGGCCTGCGGCGTGAGTTCAGCGCCAATGTGTCCCACGAGTTGAAAACACCTCTGACCTCCATTGCCGGCATCGCCGAGATCATGAAAAGCGGCATGATCGCTTCCGCCGATATCCCCCACTTCGCCGGCAAAATCTATGATGAATCCCAGCGACTCATTCAGCTGGTGCGGGACATCATCCGTATCTCTCAGCTGGATGAAAACAACATCCACGACACCCCGGTGCCGGTGGAACTGAAGGAATGTGCTTCCCGCACCCTTTCTCTCCTGGAGAGCGCCGCCGACGCCGCCGACGTCACCCTGCATCTGGAAGGCGAAGAAGCCGTCATCCAGGCTGTCCCCGCCATTCTGGACGAGATGGTGTACAATCTCTGCGAGAATGCGGTGAAGTACAACCGTCCCGGCGGAAGCGTCACCGTGACCGTGCGTCCGGACGCTTCCCATGTCACGCTGGAAGTAGCTGACACCGGCATCGGCATCGCCCCGGAACATCACAGCCGGGTGTTTGAGCGGTTCTACCGGGTGGACAAGAGCCATTCCAAAGAGATCGGCGGCACCGGCCTGGGCCTTTCCATCGTGAAGCACGGCGCCGCGTTCCACCACGCGCAGGTCGAACTGGAAAGCGTGCCGGACAAGGGCACCACCATTCGCATCATCTTCCCCAGAAACGCCGCCCTCTAAACGCAAAAATCCCCCGGCAAGCCAAACTGCTTGCCGGGGGATTTTTTACTCTTCTTCCTGCTCGTACTGCTCCTGCTCTTCCAGCAGCTTTTCCCATTCGTCAAACAGCTCCTGCTGGTGGAATCGGGTGTCCTCCAGTTCGTCACAGGTGTCTCGCAGAAGGATATGATCCCGCAGAACTTCCGGGTCGTTGATGGAGTTTTCCAGCTCCACCACCCGCGCACCGATGACCTCGAGCTCGTCTTCCACGGCTTTGATGCGGGCCCGCAGCTCCGCGCGGCGGCGGCGCTGTTCCTTGCCGTAGGACGCTTTTCCTCCGGTACCGTTCTGTGCTGCAGGGGCCGGTTCGGGCGCCGCCTGACCGCGGCCCATCATCTTCTCATAGCTTTCATACAAGGTGGCTTTTCCGTCCTCGATGTAGAGGATGGGGCAGGCCAGGCTGTTCATCAAGAACCGGTCGTGCGTGATGAGCAGAAGCGCTCCTTCGTAAGCGGCAAGCGCCTCGGAAAGGCTGTCACGGGTATAGATGTCCAGGTGGTTGGTGGGCTCGTCCATGAACAGAAGGTTGGGCCGTTCCAGCACGATCTCAGAAAGGCGCAGGCGTGCAAGCTCACCGCCGGACAGAGCCGTGCAGGGCTTGAACACGTCCTCACCCTTGAATCCGAAGCGAGCCAGATGACTGCGCACTTCCAACTCGGTCATGCGGGGCCATTTGTCCCACACGGCATCGATGGCCCGGCCGCCCCGGCGCAGCTGCTGCTGTTCGAACACGCTCACCTTTGCCCCGGCGCCCAGACGCACCATTCCCCCGCTGGGCTTGCGCCGTCCGGCCAGCACCTGCATCAGGGTGGATTTGCCCGCGCCGTTGGGGCCGGCGATGACCAGCCGCTCCCCACGCAGCACCTGCAGATCAAAGGGTTCCAACAGCGTGCGCCCTTCGATCTTCACGCAGAGGTTCTTGAGCGTGAGCAGCTCGTTGTAGGGCGTAACGTCGAACTCAAAACGGAATTTCAACTGCTGCGGCCCGCTGGAAGGTTTTTCGGTGATCTCCATTTTTTCCAGCTGCTTGCGGCGGCTCTGGGCCATTTTGGTGGTGGAGGCGCGCACCAGATTGCGGGCGATGTAGTCCTCCAGCTTTTGCGCCTTGGCCACGTCGGCGTCGTGCTGCTTCTGCTGCAGGGCCACCGCCGCCTCCTTCTGGGGCAGAAAGGCAGAATAGTTGCCCTTGTAGCTGGTCAGGCCGTGGCCCTCCACCTCCCAGATTCGGGTGCAGACCTCATCCAGAAAATAGCGGTCGTGGCTGACCACCAGCACCGCGCCGGAATAACTTTTCAGATAGCTTTCCAGCCACTCCATGGTGATGAAATCCAGGTGGTTGGTGGGCTCATCCAGAATCAGCACATCCGGCCGCTGAAGCAAAAGCCGTGCAAGGCACAGCCGGGTGTGCTCACCGCCGGAGAGCACCGCCACGCTCTTCTGGTAAGTCTCCGGCCCAAATCCCATGCCGCTGAGCACCTTTTTGATGTTCACGTCCATGTTGTAGCCGTCGGCCGCGTCGATCACCGCCGAAAGTTTGGCATGCTCCGCCAGGACCTCCTGATCGTGGGGGTCCTTTTCAAGCCGTTTTTCCAGCAGACGCATGCGGTTCATGGCGTCCAGCACCGGCGCAAAGGCGTTGCGCATCTCGCCGTACACATCCTGCTGAGGGTCCAGCTTACTGTTCTGTTCCAGATAGCCAAGGGTCACGCCCCGGGTCAGCTGCATTTCGCCCTCGTCGGGCTGGTATTCCCCGCAGAGGATCTTGAGCAGAGTGGTCTTGCCGGCGCCGTTTTCGCCAACGATGCCGATGCGTTCCCCCTGCTCCACCGTTGCGTCGATCCCCTCAAGGACCACCGTCTCACCGAAGCTTTTCCCGATGTTTTGTAAGGATAAAACCATGTTCGTTCCGTTTCCTGTGTGAATTAGGGTCAGATGCCCGGCTCAAACTGATGTTTACGCCGCGTCAGACCCACGTTTTCCAGCTCGTCCGGTTCCATAACGATGGAGTAGAGCTCTTCCCAACTGCGCACCGTGTGGGTGGGGCCGTTTTCCGCAGGCGCCTCCGCTCCGTTCCAGTTGGTCCAGCAGGTGTCCAGCCCCGCGTTCTGGCCGCCTTTGACGTCGGCAGTGAGGCTGTCGCCCACCACAAGCACCTTGTCACGATTTTCGGTGCCCAGAGTGCGAAGGGCGATCTCGAAGAAGCGGCGGTTGGGCTTTTCCACGCCAATGCGCTCGGAGATAAACACTTCGTCCATGTACTCCCCAAGGCCGGAATCCTTCAGCCGTTTTTCCTGCACATGCTCCACGCCATTGGTAACGACCGCCAGCGTGGCGACCTCCGACAGCTCTTTCACCGCCTCCAGCGCGCCGGGGATCAGGTCCGCGTGCTCGCTCAGCCGGTCCAGATAATACGCGTTCATCTGTGCCGCGTCACCGGTGCTCTCCAGCGCTTTGAGCAGGTCCTCAAACCTGCGCACGACCAGCTTGTCCCGCTTGATCTGCCCCTTTTCAAGCGCAGCCCAAAGCCCCTTGTTGATGGTGTGGTAGGTCTCTTCCACCTCGTGAGTGGCAGGCAGACCGAACCGCTCCATCGTCTCGTGAAATGCCTTGTGTTCCGCGGCGCCGAAGTCCATCAGGGTGCCGTCCACATCCAGCAAAAGACAATGATAATATGCCATGGGTAACTTCTCTCCCCTTTTCTGTGTTTACTGCCTTCACCCGTTCCGACGCAGGCAGCGTTCACCTTGTCTATTATCTCCTATTCCCGTTCATTCGTCAAGCAAATGCAGCAGCGCCCGGACCGGCTTTGAGCCAATGTCCGGGCGCTGCTTTGCTTACAGGTCTACGATGGGATAGGCACCGTACCCTTCCGCCGTTTTGCGGCAACGGTCACAGGGGCAGGTGGGCGGAGTTTCGACGGGGTCGGGATCCGGCTCTGGTTCCGGCCCCGGCTCCGGCACGACCTCGCACCCGCAGGGATTGCAGCAGTTGCACCGGTTCTGGCAACCGCAGGAATTGCAGCAACCGCACCGGTTCTGACAACCACAGCGGTTCTGACAGCCGCAGGAACAGCGGTTGCAGTTGTCCGGGCACTCTCCGCAGCGGTCATCCGGCGGAGCAACCGGGTCGCCCCAGTCGAAGTCGTAATTTTCCACACTGCCGTTGGTCACATCTTCGTCGCCCACGGCATATGCACGCAGGCACTTGCTTGTATCGGTCATGATTGAACGCCTCCCTTGCCCCAATGTATGCACACGCAGAAGGGGGTGTGCGCGGGGCAGGCATTGCGCTCAATAATCGAACTCGCCCTTCACCGAGCGGCTGAACAGGCGCGGAAGCACCTCATCCGCCGCGAGGCCGTTGTACAGTAAGTCGTTCACCGTCTGGCAGATGGGCAGATCCACATTGTATTCCTCGCCCAGGCGGACCAGCGCCTGCACGGTGGAAGCGCCTTCCGCCAGGCGGTCAAAGGGTTCGCCTTTGATAAAGCTCTCACCAAACTGGCGGTTATGGCTGTGGGGCGAAAAGAGCGTAGCCTGGTAGTCTCCCAGATGGCAAAGCCCGTAGGCAGACAGCTCGTTGCCGCCCATGGCACGAATCAGGCGGGCGATCTCCCGGGCGCCGCGGGCCATCAGCGCACCCTTGAGACTGGTATACCCCGCTCCGTCCAGCATGCCGGCGGCGATACCAATGACGTTTTTTGCGGCGGCACCCACCTCGGTACCGATGAGGTCGCGTCCTTTGTACAAGCGGATCAGATCGCTGCTCAGATGATCCACAATAAAATCAGTGACAGTTGCATCGTCCGAGTCCACCACCATGCAGTTGGGCACGCCCGCAGAGAAATCCTGCACATGGCCGGGCCCTACCCAGACCGCAAGGCCCACCGGCTGGGTAACTTCTTCCCGGAACACCTGGGTCAGGCGCTTGCCGGTGGCCACTTCGATGCCCTTCATGCAAAGGATAAAGGTTTTCCCCTTCACATCGTGCTGCTGAATTTGTGCAGCGAGCTGTCGCAACTGCTGGGCGCTGATGGAAATGACCACCACCGGCCCAAAATCCAGGGCTGCGCCCAAATCGTCACCCAGAAGGAGCGACTCGGGCAGGACCTGGTATTCATTTTTTCGCTCGGCCCGCAGTTGGGCAAGCCCCCGGGAGCCGGGCCGGCCCCACAGAAGGACCTCGTTCTTCGCACAGTGATAGGAGGCCAGAAAAGTGCCCCACCGACCGCAGCCGAGGACAGAAAGTTTCATGGTCATCTCTCCTTTTCATGGTGTCGTAAAAAGGCCGCCCTGCCGGACAGGGCGGCCTTTTGGCAATGTTCTGTTATTCAGTCGGAGGGGTAGCCGCCTCCACCGTGATGGTGGTGGAGAGCGAATTTCCGCCCTCCACGCTCACGGTCACCGTTGCAACGCCGGCAGCTGTAGCCCGAAACGTCGAGGAGATGCCAGAGGTCGCACTCAGTGTTCCGCCCGTATCTCCCGGAGAGACGGACCAGGTAACCTTGCTCGCCTCACCATTTGCAAGCGTGACAGTCAAATCAAGACTGGTGCCTTCTTTGATGGTGTAGGAGCCGGCCAAGTCGGAAATGGACGGCACCGGGGTAGGCACTGGAGTAGGCACCGGAGAGGGCGAAGGAGTAGGCGCAGGAGTGGGTGCGGCGGTCACGGTCAGCTTATATTCAGCAGAAGTGGTCTTTCCGTTCACCGTTACACTGGCCTTGATGCTGAAAGTGCCCTCCTTAGTGGGAGTGTAAATCCAGCTGTAACCTACACGCTGCTGTGTGCCGTCCAGGGTCCAGACGACCATGGTGTCCTTGTCAATGCTCTTGTCGCTCACAGAAGCGCTGAAGCGGACGCTGTCGCCCACCTTGGCGGTGCCGGAGCTGCCCTGTTCGATGCTCACCACCAGCTTCGCGCCAAACATGGCAGTCACGTTGACGTTCTGCTTGAAGTCCTTGTCGGTGCGGGTGGCGTTGGTGTTGCCGTCGCTCCACTTGATGAACTCGTACCCATCCGCAGGCACAGCCGTCACGGAGACGCTGCTGCTGGACTTGAGGTCCTTAAAGCTCAGGCTGGTGACGCCCTTCTGATCACCGCTGGTCAGGGTACCGCCCACGTTCTTGTCCACATTGTACTGAGCGGTATAGGTCTTTTCGGTACTGGTATCCGGCGTGGGAGTGGTGGTCACCGTGCCGGTGGAACCGGTCTTGCGGCGCTCGGGAATATTGCTGGTATCGGGACGGCGGTCCTCGGTGCCCCGATAGGCATGGGTGCGGGCATATTCCATCACGGCGGTCAGCGCATCCTTTTTCAGATGGATGTCGCCAGACAGGAAATACTGTGCCTTGCCGTAGCCGTCGCTGCCCACGAGGATCTCGTTGGTGTTCAGGAACTTATAGCCGTTATCCGCGCACATCTGCGCCAGCGCATCGTTGAACTGGTTGATGGTCTCCATGCTCATGTTGGGATAGCTGGAGTGATCCTGCGGGATGGGCGGCACGGCAGCCACAATGATGTCGGTGTAGGGGTAAGCGGTCTTGATGGCTTCCAGCGCAGTGCGGTAATTGGAAGCGAAGTCAGACGCGCTCATGGTGCCGTCGGCATTGTTGGTGCCCATCATCACAATGATGCGGCGGGGCTTCATCTTGGCCAGCGCATCGGGGATGGAATAGCCGTTGTCGTCGCCCTTGAAATAGATGGACTTGTCGGTGGTGAAGTTCTGGATGCCCAGGCCCTCCACGGCGACCACCTGATCCAGTTCCAGCAGGCCGTACTGATAATAGCGGTAGGTGTTGGAGTCACCCACAAAAATGGTCTCATCGATGTAAGACTTGCCGGCGTCATCGGTGGACCCCAGCACGGCGTCGCCGTACTTGCTGGCGTCAAAGCCGCCTGTCACCACCTGGCTGGTGCCGGAAGAAGTTTGACTGGTGCTGCCGGACTGGGGGTCTCCGCCGCCGGCTTTGGACACGACCACGCTCACTACGGCGATGGTGATGACCAGCACCAGAGCGCAGATCGCCAGCACGATGGCCGCCTGTTTCTGCTTGGGAGTGAGCGGCGCGGAACCGCCGCGGGATTTGCGTCTGTTTTGAGGCATTCGATTGCCCTCCTTTGTCATTTGCTTATCGGCCAAGGATAAAGTCGGCCAGCTGCTCGCAGCTTTCGGGCATAAAGCACGGCTCGAAGGGAAGCAGCTCTTCCCTGCTTCCGTAGCCGTACAGCACCGCAGCCGCCGGTACATTGCAGTCGGCCGCGCCGCGCATATCGTCGGCCCGATCGCCCACCATCAGCACCCGCGCATTCTGCAGCTCGGGACGCGTCAGCACCGTGCGCATCACGGCGGTTTTGGTGTCCACGCTTTTGTCTTCGCTGGCGCCGCCGATGAAGTTGAAGAACTCCGCCAGGCCCTGCTCCTGCAGGATCGGCGTTACCACCGACGTGGGCTTGGAAGTCGCGGTGTAAAGCTTCACGCCTTCCTCGCGCAGCCGCGTCAGCATCTCCCGTACACCGGGAAACACCTGGCACAGATGCTGGCCGACCTCATGGTAACGGTCCCGATAGATATGCACCATGCGCTCCACGTCCTCTTCACTGCGCATATGTTCTGCAAAACTGCGCCGAAGCGGAGGCCCGAGATACCGCGTCAGGTCGATCCCGGCAGGATCGATCCCCACTGCACGGAATGTGTATTCCATGGTATCGAGGATACCCGGGCTGGAATGGATCAAAGTGCCGTCCACATCGAACAGCACCGCGTCAAAACAAGCCAAACTGGCACCGCCTTTCCTGTGATGGGCACGGCAAAAAAGCCGCACCGAAGCGCGCACCGCCATTCCCGGTTCCTTCGCCAAGGCGAAGCGCGCGACCGGAACGGTGGACATTTACGAGGTTATTATACCATTTTTCCTGTCTGGACACAACGCAAAGCGGCGGAATTTCACCTGCCGACGATTATAATACGACAGGCTTTTCCCAAATATTGCAAAATGCCCGGCGCGTCACCGCGCCGGGCATCAAAGCTGTATCTGTCAGGAAAGGAGCATCCGGTCGTTGGCCAGCTCGCTTCCGCTGGCCTGCTCGAATTTCAGAAGCAGATCGGCCACCTTCAGGCTGCGTTTTTCCTCGCCGCTCACATCATAAATCACGCGGCCCTCGTGCATCATGATGAGCCGGTTGCCATACTGAATGGCATCCTTCATGTTGTGGGTGATCATCAGAGTGGTGAGGTTGTGCTCTGCCACGATCCTGGCGGAGAGCTCCAGCACCTTGGCCGCCGTCTTGGGATCCAGCGCGGCAGTGTGCTCGTCCAGCAAAAGCAGCTTCGGCTTCTTGAGCGACGCCATCAGCAGCGTCAGCGCCTGGCGCTGGCCGCCGCTGAGCAGTCCCACCTTGCTGGTGAGACGGTTTTCAAGGCCCAGTCCCAGCATCTTCAGCTGGTCCTTGTACTGCTCCTGCTCCTCCCGGGTGATGCCGGGGCCGAGGCCGCGGCGCTGACCGCGCCGGGCCGCCAGCGCAAGGTTCTCCTCGATCTGCATGGTGGCGGCGGTGCCGATCATGGGGTCCTGGAACACGCGGCCGATGTATTCTGCACGCTTGTGCTCCGGCAGACGGGTGATGTCCACCCCGTCGATCATGATGGTTCCGCAGTCCACCGGCCAAACGCCCGCCACCGCGTTCAGCAACGTGCTCTTGCCGGCGCCGTTGCCGCCGATAACGGTGACAAAATCGCCCTCATTCAAATGAAGGGACAGCCCGTTCAGCGCCACTTTCTCGTTGACGGTGCCCGCGTTGAAGGTTTTGGAGATATTCTTTATATCAAGCATTGCGGGTGCCTCCCTTCTTCGCGGTCTTGGTGAAATAGCGGTCCTTCCAGTACGGGACCGACAGGAACAGCGCCACCACCAGCGCCGAGAGCAGTTTGAGGTAGTTGGCATTGAGGCCCAGCGCCAGGACCGCCTGCAGCACGATGTAGTAGATGATAGAACCCAGCACCACCGCGAACAGCTTGAGGGCAAAATTGATGAACACCTTGCCGAAAATGACCTCGCCGATGATGACAGCGGCAAGGCCGATGACAATGGCGCCGCGGCCCATGTTGATCTCACTGGCACTGTTGTACTGGGCCAGCAGAGCGCCGGAGAGGGCCACCAGGCCATTGGAGACCACCAAGCCCAACACCTTGGCGAAGTTGGTATTGATGCCCTGGGCACGGGCCATGTTGCCGTTGGCGCCGGTGGCGCGCAGCGAGCAGCCCAGCTCAGTGCCGAAGAACCAGTAGAGCAGCGCGATGATGGCCAGTGTGAACAGGCCGCCCACGAAGATGGGGTGCCGCCAGAAGGGCCGCGCGCCCTTGGCCACATCGGTCACGAAGCGCAGGGACACCAGTAGCTTGTCCAGCATCTCATTGGTGGTCACGTTGATAGCCACCGTTGCCTTCATACCCATGATGGCCATATTGATGGAATACAGACCAAGCTGCGTCAGAATGCCGGCCAGAATGGCCGGAATGCCGCAGGCAGTGTGCAGCAGACCGGTGACAAGCCCCGCCGCCATGCCCGCCAGCGTTGCCGCCAGCATTGCCAGCCACAGGTTCACTCCGCCGGTGAACAGAACCGCAAACACCGCCGCTCCGGTGCACAGCGAGCCGTCCACCGTCAGATCGGCAATGTCCAGAACGCGGAACGTGATGTACACGCCGATGGCCATGATGCCCCAGATCAGCCCCTGAGACACTGCCCCTGGCAGCGCGTTGAGAAAATCCATCTGTCTTCCCTCCTGCGGGGCGGCCTTTCGCCCCGTTAATGCTTTACCTTATTACTATAGCAAAAAGCGGAGGAAAAGGAAAGCCTTTTCCTCCGTCTTTTCTGCTTTTTCTGCGTTATTCTGCGGCGATGGCTTCGTAGCCTTCGGGGACGGTCAGGCCCAGGTCGGCGCAGATGGCCTCGTTGTACTTCTTGGTGAACTGAGGCGCATACTCGATGGGCATTTCGGCCACATTGGCCTCGCCGGTGAGGATCTTCACCGCCATCTCGCCGGTGGCAACGCCCAGATCATAGTAGCTGATGGACAGGGTGGCAACACCGCAGCCGGAGCAGATGCCCTCTTCGCCCGCGATGACGGGCACACCTGCGGGGCGGCAGATATTGTCTACCACACCGGTGTTGTTGGCCACCGTGTTGTCGGTGGGTACATAGATGACGTCGCTGTTGTCGGCGGCGTTCTGGGTGACGGAAGCCATGTCATTGGTGTCGGAGAAGGAGTACTGGGTGCAGGTGTAGCCCAGCTTTTCCAGCTCGGCCTGGACCACGTCCACCTGATACTGGCTGTTGGGCTCGGCGGAGCAATAGAGCAGGCCAACGGTCTTGGCGTCGGGGAACCACTCCTTGAGCATGGCCGCCTGCTGGTCCAGCGGAGCCAGATCGGAGGTACCGGATACATTGGTGCCCACAGTGCCGGAGAAATCCTCAATACCCAGAGCAACACCGTACTCGGTGACGGAGGTGCCCAGCACGGGAATGTCCGAGGTGGCAGCCACGGCGGCCTGCAGGCTGGCGGTGGCGTTGGCCATGATGAGGTCCACGCCCGAAGAAACAAAGCCGTTGACGATGGTGGCGCAGGTGGGCGAATCACCGGCTGCGTTCTTCACCTCAATGGTGACCTGGTCGCCCAGCGCCTCTTTCAACGCGTCCTGGAAGCCCTGCGTGGCGGCGTCCAGCGCCGGGTGAGGCGCCAACTGGCACACACCCACCACATAAGAACCATCCGATGCCTGAGACGCAGGTTCGCTTGCTCCGGAAGCGGGGGCAGAGGTTTGGCCGCCGCAGCCCGCCAGCATGGAAGCGGCCAGAAGCGCCGCCGTACATGCGCAAATCAGCTTTTTCATGGTACATTCCCTCCTGTTCGGCCCACTTGGGCCTTCACATCCTCGGTAATTTATTGCCGCAATGTGTTACTGCATTAAAGTATATCACCGAATCTGCCCAGATGCAAGTGTTTTTGTGATTCCGCCCCTGGCAAAAAGGCTTTTCCGGCTCTCACGAAGGACCTGCGGGCTGAGCCAAAGCACAGCCGCCAGATTGGGCAGCGCCATGAAGCCGTTGAAAGTGTCGGAGATCTGCCAGACCAGTTCCAGCCGCGTCACACACCCCAGCACGATTACAGCCACAAAAATCACTTTGTAAATCCTGGCCGCCCGGGGGCCCCACAAATATTCCGCTGCCTGCGCGCCGTAGCAGCTCCAGCCCAGCAGCGTGGAGAAAGCGAACAACGTGAGGCTGAGGGCCAGGAACACCCCGCCCTGCGGGCCGAACGCTGCGCGGAACGCGTCGGCCGTGAGGGCCGCTCCGTTGGGCATCAATTCCAGGACGCCCCTGCTCTGCGCCTCGGAATAAGCCGCGAAGTCGTAGGCTCCGCTGCACAGGATGGCCAAGGCGGTAAGGGTACACATGAAAAGAGTGTCCACCGCCACCTCCATGATGCCCCACATCCCCTGCTCCACCGGCGTGCAGCCGGCGGCGGAGTTGGCCATCACCGAAGAGCCCAGCCCCGCCTCGTTGGAGCTGACGCCCCGGGCCACGCCCACCGTCAGCGCCCGGGCAAGCCCATAGCCCGCCGCGCCGCCAAGGCCCGCCCGGAGCAAAAATGCCTCCCGAAAAATCAGGGCGAACACTTCCGGCAGGCGCTGAACATTGAGCGCCACGATCAGCACCGCACCGCCGGTGTAGGCCAGGGCCATGAAGGGCACGATTTTTTCGGTGACGCGGCCCACCCGTCCGATGCCGCCCGCGATGGTTGCGCCGATCACCGCAGCCACCACCAGACCTGTAACCAGTGGCGGCACATGCAGAGCGTCCCGCAGACCTTCGGCAATGGAGTTTGCCTGCGCCATGTTGCCCATGCCCAGCGAGCCGAGCAGGCAGAAAAAACTGAACGCGGCTGCCAGCGGCCGGCTGTGAAGCCCCTTTTCAATATAGAACATTGCCCCGCCCACCGGGTGGCCTTTTCCGTCGGTGCTTCTATACAGCGCGGCAAGTACGTTCTCGGCATAGGCCGTCATGGTGCCAAGCAGCGCCGACACCCACATCCAGAACACAGCTCCCGGGCCGCCCGCCACCAATGCGGTGGCGACCCCCGCGATGTTCCCGGTGCCCAGCGTTGCCGCCAGCGCCGTGCAAGCGGACTGAAAGGCGGTGGTCGCGCCGCGTTTTTCCCGGCTCTTGAAGGCCGCGCCCAACGTCGCGCTTATCCAGCGGCGTGCACCGCGCAGCTGAAAAAAGCCTGTGGCAACACTGAACACAACGCCGCTCAGCGCCAGCAGGCCGATGGTCCCCGGCCCCCATGCCAGCTGATGAAGCACATTTATTGCCAAATCGACGACCCGCTGCAGTGTTTCCATATCCCTTCCCCTTTTTCTTCAGAGTTTCAGAATATGTATATGCGCTCACCTTACCGCAGTTGCGAGCACAAAAAAGCGGGGCCCCTCTCGAAAGGGGTCCCGCTTTTTGAATCGTTTATTCGTGGCGAATGGCTTCCAACGCACTGATGCGGGTGGCTTTCACCGCCGGCCACAGGCCGGACAGGATACCCACCAGGGTGGAGAAGCCCAGTCCCAGCAGCACCAGCCACGGGGGAATGATGGAGATCTGGCCTCCCATTCCGCCGTACATGCCGCCGATGCTGTTCAAAAGGCCGCTCAGGTCGATGCCTCCGCCGCCGAACAGCGCAGCGATGGTGTTGATGTTGTTAAGGATGGCGGACGCGGCGTAGCTCAATGCCACGCCGATGATACCGCCCAGCAGGCCGATGGCGCCCGCTTCCACCAGGAACATGTTGCGGATCTTGCCCACTTCACAGCCCAGTACCTTCATCACACCGATCTCCTTGGTGCGCTCGTAGATGGACATCATCATGGTATTGGCAATGTTCAGCGCCGCCACAAGCAGAGCCACTGCCGCAGTGCCGCCCAGGATCATCTGGCTCTTGATCACACTGGCCTGCATCTCCTCGCGGATCTGGGTCATGGAGCTGGTCTGCTCATAGCCCAGCTCGTGGATCCATTCTTCCACGGCGCCCACATTTTCCACATCGTCCACCTTGACGTAGACCTCCTGGTAGCCGTTGTCCTGCTCACGCATAACAGAGCCGTTGGAGATCATCACGCCGCCGGAGGAGTTGTTTTTCTTGCCGCTCAGACGCTCGTACTCTTTTTCCAGCATCTTCATATCCGACACGCGCATGACAATGCCGGACTCGGTGAAATAATGCTTGGCAGGGTCAGACACGAATACGCCCATCACCACCAGCTCAAACTCGCTGGTTTTTTCGTTGCCGTTGGTGTCGTAGGCGGTAAGCTTCAGGGTGAGTTTATCCTTGTTGATATCCACAAAGGGCGGAATGGGATTCCCCAGGGAATCCGTCTGGCCCGCCCAGCGCTGGCGCTTGCCGCTGTTGTAGCTTTTCCGGGTGTCCTGGAACTCATAGGCAAAGTTGGCGCCCACCAGCACGGGGATCTTCTTTTTGCCCAAATTCACATCGTCAGCGACCCAGTTGCCGCTTTGCAGCTGATACTCCATTGCTTCCAGCGCGCTCATATCCACGCCGTAGCTGTTCCACATATAGGCTTCATAGCGATCTCCCTTGCCAGCGTAGATGTTGCCGTTCAGAGAGTTTGCGGAATAGAACGGAGTCGCTGCCACCACATGCTCATGGCTGCGGAAGGTCTCGAGCATTTCATCATCCAGTTTCGGGGTCTCTCCCACAGAGCCGTAGGAGTAGTTCCAAATCTGGATCTGGGTCAGGTCTCCCCAACTTTGGAGCATTGCTTCATTTTGGGCATTGCTGGCGATACCCAGACTGATCATCACGATGATGGCGAACGTACCAACCACCACACCGATGACCGTCAGGGCTGTGCGGCCTTTACGCCGCCGAAGATTATCCGTGCTGAGGCGCAGCAGATCAGATATCTTCATCTTCATCCTCCAGCTGGGCCAGTTTCTTCGCCGCCTGCTTCTTGCGGATCACCACCACGGCCACCGCCGCAACAGCGCCCACGCCGACCACGATCAGCGCCCAGCCCCAGATGGGCATGCCGCCCTCCACGTCTTCACCCATGGTGGGGTCCATCATGCCCGGGTCCATCATGCCGGGATCGTCGATAACGGGCATCGCCTCCACGGTGCAGGAGAACTCCTTTTCCACCGTGGCCACTTCGCCCTTGGAGTTTTCGTAGCTCAAAATGACCTTGCCGTTGATGACGCCTTCCGCGGAGGCCATCACGCTGAAGTCCACCGAGTTCTCGGTGCCGGCGGCCACATTGCCCAGGAACTGGCTCTGGCCGGGGTTGGCCAGGTTCTCGCCCTGGATCTCGGCGGTGAGGTTGTTGATGGAGCTCTTGCCCTTATTGACAAAGGTCACAGAGAGGTAGCCTTCCTCGCCCATCATCATGGTCTCGGGGGCTTCGATGTTGGTGATCTCAAAACGCTCGGGCTGGGTAACGGGGATGGAGATGGGAGAGGACGCCGCCTCGCCGTTCTTGCTGGTCAGCTGCACGGTGATGTTCACCGAGCCGGGCTCCATGGTGGCAGAGGTGACCATCTTATAGCTGATGGTACGGGTGGCGTTGGGGCCCATCGTGCCCACATAAGTGTTCATGCTGCCGCTGGCAAGGCTGACATTCTTGGAGTCCGAGGGGAAGGTCAAACCGACCATCACGTCCTCCAGATTGGTGTTGCCGCTGGTGGTGAACAGGGTCAGCTCCAGAGTGAACTCCTTGCCGGCTTCCACGCTGTTGCCGCCGAAGGTGAAGTCCTTCACCATGATCTTGGGCACTTCCGCAGGCGCAGGAGTAGGCGTAGGAGTGGCCTCCGGGCGCTCGTCGCACTGATTGATGGGCAGGCTCAAGGTGATGATCGCACGGGCCTCGCTCGCATTTTCGGTGATGATATCGAACTTGAAGGTGTTATCGCCGCCAAGGTATTCGATATCTTTGAATTCGAACTTGTAGGCATTGGTAGTGCTGTCGTAGGGGACCACCGCGTCTTTGCCCACAAAAGAGCTGCTATTGATACGCGCACGCAGCTGCGCATTGTGCGTGCCCGCCCACTCGTCCACAACGGTGATGCTGAGGTTCATCTTGCCGCCGGGATACAGCTGGCTGTCGTCCTTCACGTCCACACTGTAGTTGGAGATGAAGGCGTCAGGTACGGGAGTGGGGGCAGGGGTCGAGGTGTCGGACGTTGACGTGCTGCTGCCCGTCTGGGTACTGCCGCTCGCGTTCTGCTGCTGAGAACCCGCCGGCACCACTGCCGGATCGTCGGCAAATACCGGTGCGCCCGCAAACAGCGTCAGCGCAAGGGCGAAGGAAAGCGCAAGGCTGGCAATTTTCTTGGTCGTTTGTTTCATGGGTGATTCCTCTCTCATTCGTCGATCGTACTGTCTGCCGGGACGGTGGTCTGAGGCTCCGGCGGCGCCTCTTGATTCGATTCCAGAATGTCCTTGAACAGTTCGGCTTGCTTTTTCGCCTTCTCCTGCTCGTCCAGGAGGATGTTGCTCTCCACCTTGCCGTCCCGGATGGTGATGACCCGGTCGGCCACATCAGCCAGATCCCGCTCGTGGGTGACCATCACAAAGGTGATTCCGTTCTCCTTTGCCATGGTGAGCATACGATAGAGCACCTGCCGCGTGGTGGAAGAGTCCAGGTTGCCTGTGGGCTCATCGGCAAAGATGACTTTCGGCTTTGCCACAAACGCGCGGGCGATGCCCACGCGCTGCTGCTGGCCGCCGCTCATCTCGGTGGGCTTGTGGTTCGCGCGCTTGCCCAGCCCCATCCGTTTGAGTTCCGCCTTTGCCATCTCCAGCCGTTTTTTCCGGGACACGCCCTTGAACATCAGCGGCAGCGCCACATTTTCGGCGGCGGTCAGATTCGGCAAAAGGTTATAGCTCTGGAAAATGAAGCCCAGATGTGCCTGACGGAATTTTGCAAGCTGGTTTTCGTTCATCGCGCTGATCTCATGCTTGCCTATGTAGACACTTCCCTTTGTGGGCTTTTCCAGCCCGGCAAGCTGATTCAGCAAAGTCGATTTGCCGCTGCCCGAAGGGCCCACGATGCAGCAGATCTCCCCGGGCTCAATGGCAAGGTTCACGTCGTTCAGCGCGATCACCTTTTCATTGCCCACCCGGTACACCTTGCGCAGATGCTCCACGCAGATGATTGGCGCCATTCTTTCACCTCTTCGCTGCGGCCGCTGGCCGCCTTATTATAAGATACCGACAAGCGGGCTGATCCAGCCGCTCTGGCTCGATTTGAATACCCAGTAGTACAGTACGGCAAAGACTTCCCGCATATAACAGGGCATCACGGAATTAAGGCCGATACTGGCCGGAATAGAGCTCACCTGTTCGAAGCCCACCAGCCGGGCATAGCACCGGGCGCGGTAGCAATGAAAGGCGTTCGTCACCACCGCCATCGGCTCGTCCGCGCCAATGCCGCGCTGTTCCAGCAGCTCCTTGGCAAACAGCAGGTTCTCTTCGGTGGAGGTGCTTTTCTGCTCCACGATGATCTGCTCCTGAGGGACGCCCTTTTCCGCAAGATAGCGTCCCATGGCCACCCCTTCCGGGATGGTCTCGCCGTTGCCCTGCCCGCCGGTTACTACGATCACCACTTCCGGGTTCTCCTGGTAGTAGGCATAGGCGGCGTCCAGACGGCGGCGCAGCAAATCGGAGGGCACGTCCTTTCGCAGGCCCGCGCCCAGCACGACCACCGCTTTTTCGGCGCCGGTGGCGCCGCCGGCATATCCGCTGACAGCCACAAAGCCCAACAGCAGGCAAAACAGCCCCACGCCGCAGAAAAACAAAATCTTGAGCCAGCGGCCGATCCCTTCGGCGCAAAAAGCGTCGATGGAGCGGTGAAACAGCGCATAAACCCAGAGCGCCGCCGTGAGAAGATACATCAAAAGCAGGCCGAAGTTGAAATTTGAGCGAAAACTACGCGCCACGCTGTCGGCCAGAAGAACGACGGCCAGCACCCAGACGATAATGATCCTGATCTGCATTTTTTCCCTTTTCAACGGCTTTTTACACACTTCCTGACGCAGGTTCACGGCTTTGCTTGAAAAGAACTTCACTGCGTAAACGAATCGCGGGTGAATTTTATTTCACCCGCTGGCCCGTTCATTCGAAAATTTTCGCAGCCAGGTCCTGGCCGTCCAGCTGCGCCTGCACCCCGAGGGCCGTGCAAATGGTCTTGCCGATGGCGCCAAAGCCCAGCACAGTGCCCAGATTGTTGTCTTTTTTCACCTCGGGGCCTGCCACCAGCAGCGGCACATACTCACGGGTGTGGTCGGTGGTCTTGGTGTAGCCGGGATCGCAGCCGTGGTCGCCGGTGATCATCACCACATCGCCGGGGCGCAGCTTCTTCAGCAGTTCGCCCAGGCCCCGGTCGAATTCGGTGGCCGCAGCGGCATAGCCGGCAATGTTGCGCCGGTGGCCGTAAATCATGTCAAAGTCCACCAGATTGATGAAGGCAAGGCCCTCGAAATCCCGGTCGGCCAGCTCCAGCATGACTTTGATGCCCTCGGTGTTGCCGCTGGTGCGGATCTTCTCGGTCAGGCCCTCGCCGTCAAAAATATCATAGATCTTGCCCACGCCGATCACGTCCTTGCCGGCGGCTTTGAGATGGTCCAGCATGGTCTTTGCGGGGGGCTTGAGAGAATAATCGTGGCGGTTGGAAGTGCGCTTGAAATCCGCCGCACAGCTGCCCAGGAAGGGGCGCGCGATGACACGGCCCACGCCGTGCTCGCCTTTGAGCATGTCACGGGCCATCTGGCAGTATTCATACAGCTGCTCCAGCGGGACTACCTGCTCATGGGCGGCCACCTGGAACACGCTGTCCGCCGAGGTGTACACGATAAGGTCGCCGGTGCGCATGTGCTCCTCGCCGTAATCCTTGAGCACTTCGGTGCCGGAATAAGGCTTGTTGCACAGCACCTTGCGGCCGGTGAGCTTTTCGTACTCCTCGATCACCTCGGGCGGGAAGCCGTCGGGATAGGTGGGCAGCGCACGCTCGCTCTCCACGCCGGCGATCTCCCAGTGGCCGATGGTGGTATCCTTGCCGTTGCTGGCCTCCTGCAGGCGGGCGCAGCTGCCCGCCACCGGATGCACCGGAGCTTTGCAGTCCACGCCATCCAGGTTGAACAGGCCCAGCGCCGCCATGTTGGGAGTCTGGAACCCGGGATCCTTTGCAATGGACGCAAGGGTGTTGGCCCCCACATCGCCGAATTTATCCGCATCCGGCTCGTATCCGATGCCGAAGCTGTCCAGCACGATCAGAAAAACACGTTTTGTCATTGATATTTTTACCTCCTTGCAGTGGTCAAATGTCTAAAGATAGTCTCATTATACAATATTCTCGTCAAGAAGTTAAGCCGGTCTGGAAGTTTCTCCTGTGAATGTTAAAACTTTAAAAAAATTGCTTTCTTCCCTTTGACGCATTCATATTCGGGTGTATAATATATGCTGGTGAAAATTCGAACATTGAGCAATTTGGGAGGTTTCCTTATGAACAGAATGCGTAAGACCAAAATCGTGTGCACCCTTGGTCCCTCCACGGACCGGGAGGATGTACTTCGGGATATGATCCTGAGCGGCATGAACGTTGCCCGCTTCAACTTTTCTCACGGCACCCATGAGGAGCACAAACGCCGGCTGGACACCCTTAAGCGCCTGCGTGAAGAACTGAATCAGCCTGTGGCGGCTCTGCTGGACACCAAGGGCCCCGAGATCCGTCTGAAGCAGTTCGCCGGCGGCAAGACCGAGCTGGTGACCGGCCAGACTTTCACTCTGACCACCCGTGATGTGGAGGGCACCAACGAGATCTGCTCCATCACCTATAAAGATCTGCCCGGCGACCTCTCCGTGGGCAGCACCGTGCTGCTGGCGGACGGCCTCATCTGCCTGACCGTCACCAAGCTCACCGACACCGACATCACCTGCAAAGTGGAGAACGGCGGCCCCATCAGCAACAACAAGGGCGTGAATGTGCCGGGCGTCTCCCTGTCCATGCCCTACATGAGCCAGCGTGACAAGGACGACATCCTCTTCGGCATCGAGCAGGGCTTCGACTTCATCGCCGCCAGCTTTACCCGCAGCGCCCAGGACATCCAGGAAGTGCGCCGCCTGCTGAACAGCCACAACTCCCATATCCGCATCATCGCCAAGATCGAAAACCGCGAGGGTGTGGACAACATTGACGAGATCCTCGCTGCGGCCGACGCAGTGATGGTGGCCCGCGGCGATATGGGCGTGGAAATTGACTTCACCGAGATTCCGGTCATTCAGAAGGAGATCATCTATCACAGCTTCTCCAGCGGCAAGCCGGTCATCACCGCCACTCAGATGCTGGAGAGCATGATCGAGAACCCCCGCCCCACCCGTGCGGAGATCACCGACGTGGCCAACGCCATCTACGACGGCACCAGCGCCATCATGCTCAGCGGCGAGACCGCTGCCGGCAAGTACCCGGTGGAAGCCGTGCGCACCATGGCCGCCATCGCTGAGCGCACCGAGAACGACGCCAGCTACTTCAGCCGCATGCGCAAGGCTCCGGTGGATTCCCGCATGAGCATCGTGGGCGCCACTGCCCACGCTGCCGGCACCACCGCCGCCGACGTGAAGGCCGCCGCCATCATCACCGTGAGCAAGAGCGGCGAGACTGCCCGGCTGGTGAGCAAGGGCCGCCCCTCCACCCCTGTGATCGCCTGTGTGGTGGACGACTGGGTGCAGCGGCATCTGGCCCTCTCCTGGGGTGTCACTCCCCTGCTGATGCCCTACGCCCACAACACCGACGAGCTGATCGAGCTGTCGGTCAAGACCGCCGAAGAGGCCGGCCTGGTGCACACCGGTGACCTGGTGGTCGTGACTGCCGGTGTGCCGGTTGGTATATCCGGCACCACCAATATGCTCAAGGTGCATATGGTGGGCGACTCGCTGCTGAACGGCGTGGGCATCGGCAGTCACAATGCCAAAGGTCCCGTGTGCGTCTGCCGCAGCAACCACGACGTAAAGTCCAAGTTCCGCAAGGGCGACGTTCTGGTAGTCCCCTACACCAACAACGAAATGCTGGGCGCCATGCGCAACGCCAGCGCCATTGTGGTGGAAGAGGCCGGCCTGAACAGCCACGCCGCCATTGTGGGCCTGACGCTGGGCAAAGCGGTTCTGGTGGGCGCCTCCGGCGCCACCCGCGCCCTCAAGGACGGCGCGATGGTCTCGGTGGACTGCGAGCGCGGCATCGTGCAGAGCATGGCCAACTGACCAAATTTGAACGAAGAAAGCCCCGGGAAAATTCCCGGGGCTTTCTTCGTTCATTTTTCCGGATAGGCCGCGAATTCTTCCGGTGTGCCGTTGAACACGTTCATATCAATATAAGGTTCTTCGCCTTCATAGCCTGCCAGCCGCGCTCTGTCCGTATACTGCCAGAAGGTCCATTCCCGCCCGTCTTTCAGGCGCGGGGTCCAGTAGATGTTCCGGATCCAGATGTCATACCCTTCATAATCTCCCGCCAGATACCGGTCATAGGAGCTGCCGGTGGCGTAGAGCACAGGGCGCTGACCGTAAAGCTCCACGTCCACCACCGGCGGCAGCATTCCTTCAGCGGGCTCCACAGCGCGGATAAAGTTTTCCGCCTGCGTATCTCCCCCGCTGTCAAAGCTGAAAAAGTGATACGCACCCACCCGCAGACCGCTCTGGCGCGCCTGCTCCCAGTTGCGTTGAAAGTTCGGGTCTTCCGAGCTACTGCCTTCCGTCGCCTTGATGAACGCGAAGGAAATCCTCTGCTCTGCCAGCGTATTCCAGTCGATTTGTCCCTGATAGACAGATACGTCCACTCCTCGCACGGGATACCGCTCGGTGGAAGGGGCGTTTAGGCGCGGGATACCCCGAATATAAAGAAACAAGCTGTAACGGCTGCCAGAAGGAGGGCCGCTGTCAGGCAGAGCTTCACAGCAAATGACGGCCGCTTTGCAAAAGCCTTTTTCATCGTTCCCTCCTTGCAAACAAAAACAGGACAAGCGCCAAGCGCCTGTCCTGTTCTGGCGGAAAGAGAGGGATTCGAACCCTCGGTGGGTTTATGGCCCACACACGATTTCCAGTCGTGCGCCTTAGACCAGCTCAGCCATCTTTCCATTCATTTCGCGGCTCTCAAAGCCGCTTATATATAATACCGAAAAGATCGTCTTCTGTCAAGCCCTAAACGCAAAAAAATGCCTGCTTTTCAGCAGGCATTTTTTATCACTCCACGCGGGCGGGGTAATACAGGTTGTTGCTGATGAACTCCAGCTTTTCCTTCAGCGCCGTCTCCATGGTGGCGACCACGTTGACCATGTTGGCCACGGACTCGTTGACCTCCATCAGCTGGCAGAAGTTCACGTCATCCATACCGATGACGCGCTGCAGCTTCTCGCCTTCCGCGTTCAGGATATGGCTGAGGGCAGTCTCCTCAAGGGCGATGCTCTCCAGCAGATCAGTGACCGCCTGGCACATGGTGATGGGATTGGGATGCATGGAAATGATGGGCATAGACATGAGGCATACCTCCTGATCAAATGGTGTTGCAACACGTTTGTGCTGGCTATCCCACTATATGCCGCCGCCCGGGTTTTGTTCCGTTCCCCTGCACAAAAAAGAGCAGGGGCGTCCTTCTCCCCTGCTCTCTTTGTTTTTCAGCAGCCCAGATAAGCCTTGCGCACCTCGATGTTGTTGGCCAGCTCGTCGGCAGGGCCCTCCATCTTGATGGTGCCGGTCTCCAGCACATAGGCACGGTCGGCGATCTCCAGCGCCATCTTTGCGTTCTGTTCCACCAGCAGCACGGTCACGCCGTCCCGGTTCACGTCCCGGATGATGTGGAAGATCTCCTTCACCAGCAAAGGCGACAGGCCCATGCTGGGCTCATCCAGCAGCAGCATCTTGGGCTTGCACATCAGCGCACGGCCGATGGCCAGCATCTGCTGCTCGCCGCCGGACAGAGTGCCCGCCTGCTGTTTGCGCCGTTCTTTCAGTCGGGGCAGCCGTTCAAACACCATTTCCAGATCATCGGCGATGGCGTCTTTCGAGTCCTTGCGGGTGAAAGCGCCCATCTCCAGATTCTCCTGCACCGACAGATGGCTGAACACCCGGCGCCCTTCCGGCACCTGGGCCAGGCCCAGCCGGATGATCTTGTGGGCCTCCATCTGGCTGATCTTCTGCCCCATGAAGTCGATCTCGCCTCCCTTGAGTTTGAGCAGGCCGGAGATGGCGTGCATGGTGGTGGTCTTGCCGGCGCCGTTGGCGCCGATCAGGGTCACGATCTCGCCCTCATCCACGTGGAAGGAAATGTCTTTGATGGCGTGGATGGAGCCGTAGAAAACGTTGATGTCCTGTACGCGCAGCATTTCGCCCATGGCTCAGTCACCTCCCAGATACGCCGCAATGACCTTGGGGTTGTTGCGGATGGATTCGCCGGTGCCCTGTGCGATAACACGGCCGTAGTCCAGCACATAGATGTACTCGCAGATGCCCATGACGAAGTTCATGTCGTGCTCGATGAGCAGAATGGCCAGGTCAAAGCGATCACGCACCGCCTTGATGGTGTTCATCAGCTCTTCGGTCTCGTTGGGGTTCATGCCGGCGGCAGGCTCATCCAAAAGCAGCAACTTCGGGTTGGTGGCCAGCGCACGGGCGATCTCCAGCTTACGCTGCTTGCCGTAGGGCAAGCTGGAAGCGGGCAGATCCGCTTCTTTGTCCAGGTCAAAAATTTTGAGCAGCTGCATCGCCTGCTTGTTCATCTGCCGCTCTTTCTCCCGGAAACCGGGCAGGCGGAAGATGCCGGTCCACATGGAATACTTCACCTGGTTGTGCAGGCCGATCTTCACATTGTCCAGAACGCTCATCTGGTCAAACAGACGGATGTTCTGGAAGGTACGGGCGATGCCCTCCTGATTGATCTTCGCCGGCTGCTGGCCGGTGATATTTTTGCCGTCCAGGATGATGTCACCCTCGGTGGGACGATACACGCCCGTGAGCATGTTGAACACGGTGGTCTTGCCCGCGCCGTTGGGGCCGATGAGGCCATAAAGCTGGCCCTTCTCCATCTTCATGTCCAGCTGAGCCACAGCCTGCAGGCCGCCGAAGGCGATGCCCAGGTTGGTTACTTCAAGCAGTGCCATACCTCACGCCTCCTCTTTCTTGCCCTGCCGGCTATTCTTTTTGAAACGGGCCGCCAGTTTCTGAAATCTCGGATCGGACGCGGTCCGCTCAGCCATCTGCTCACGCCAGGCCACGATCTGCGGGCTCTGGTTGAAGATCATCATCACGATCAGCACAACGGCGTACACCAGCATACGGTAGTCCGCCACGCCGCGCAGCAGCTCCGGCAGCACATACAGCACCGTGGCCGCGATCATGGAGCCGCGGATGTTGCCGATGCCGCCCAGCACCACAAACACCAGCACCAGAATGGAGGTGTTGTAGTCGAATTTCTTGGCCGCCAGCGCCGAGAAGTTCAGCGCATAGAGCACGCCCGCCATGCCCGCAAACACTGCGGAGATGATAAAGGCCATCAGCTTGTACTTGGTCACGTTGATGCCGGTGGCCTCGGCGGCGATGCGGTTGTCGCGGATGGACATGATCGCGCGGCCGGCGCGGGAATTGATGAGGTTCAAAATCACAAACAGGGTGATGAGGATGAGGATGATGCCCGCCAGGAAGGTGGACGCCTTCTTCATACCGCTGATGCCGATGGCGCCGTTGATGATGACGTCGCCGTCCGGCGCAAGGCCCATGGAACCGGAGTCCTTGATGGAAAAATGGAACCCGTTGGAGTCGATGCCCAGATAGACGGTGTTCAGCACGTTTTTGATGATCTCACCGAAGGCCAGCGTCACGATGGCAAGATAGTCGCCCCGCAGACGAAGCACAGGGATGCCGATGAGGAAACCAAACACGCCGGCCACCACGCCGCCAACAATCATGGAGAGCGCAAGGCCCAGCGCGGAGGGCATCTCCGAACCGGTGACCACCCAGAACACCGCGCCGGAAAAAGCGCCCACGCTCATAAAGCCCGCGTGGCCCAGGCTCAGCTCGCCCAGGATGCCCACGGTGAGGTTCAGCGAGATGGCCAGCACCACATAGGTGCAGATGGGCACCAGCATGCCCTTCATAGAGTTGTTCAGCACGCCGCCCACGGTCAGCGCCTGCACGACGATAAAGAATACCACGACGATGCCGTAGGTGATCAGATTGCTGCGCGTGGTCTTTTTCATGTTTTTCAATGCGTTCATCACAGCCACCTCACACCTTCTCGTTCATGGGCTTGCCCAAAAGACCCGTGGGCCGCACCAGTAGCACAACGATCAGCACCGCGAAAACGATGGCGTCCGCCAGCTGAGTAGAGACATAGGCCTTGCTCATGATCTCGATGATGCCCAGCAGCACGCCGCCCAGCATTGCGCCGGGAATGGAGCCGATGCCGCCGAACACCGCGGCGGTGAAGGCCTTGATGCCGGGCATCGCGCCGGTGGTGGGCGTCAGCGAAGGATAAGCGGAGCACAGCAGCACACCGGCCACTGCCGCCAGCGCGGAACCAATGGCAAAGGTGAGGGCGATGGTGGAGTTCACGTTCACGCCCATCAGCTGGGCCGCGCCCTTGTCCTCGGAAACCGCCAGCATCGCATGGCCAAGCTTGGTGTGGTTGACGAAAAAGCTCAGAGCCACCATGATGATCGCCGCAGTAATAATGGTGACCACCGTCTCGGAGGAGATGACGATCTTACCGCCGGCCAGATGCAGATCCAGTGCGGGGATATCCACCACGGAGGTGAAGTTCTTCGGGTCGGAACCCCAGATGAGCAGCGCCAGGTTCTGCAGAAGGTAGCTCACGCCGATGGCGGTGATCAGCACCGCCAGGGAGGAAGCCCCGCGCAGCGGCTTGTAGGCAAACCGCTCGATGGCCAGGCCCAGCACAGTGCACAGCGCCATGGACAGCAGGATCGCCACCACCGGCGGCAGACCCACCTGGTTGACCGCGATGAACACGATGTAGCTGCCCACCATGATAACGTCGCCGTGGGCGAAGTTCAGCATCTTGGCGATGCCGTAGACCATGGTATAGCCCAGAGCGATAATGGCATACACGCTGCCGAGGCTGATGCCATTGATCAGATAGGATAATAACTCCATGCCCAATTCCCCTTTTCCTTACAGCCGGCCTTTCTCTCCTGGCGGAGGAAACGGGCCGGCCCGCAAATATCCTCCTCATTATAGCACTGTTCTAAAGTGCACACAAGAAGAACTTGGCGAAAACGCCTTCTTTTTGACAGAAAAGGGGTGCCGGCACGTCTTGCCGGCACCCCCTTTGGTGCGTTGGGAAACGCCGCAGTTACATCGCGGTGTAAGCGCCGTTCTCGATCTTCATGGCGCGGGGAGCCTTGTTCACCTCACCGGTGGCCTCCCACTGCATGCCCTCACCGGTCAGACCGTCCACGGTAATCTCGGTCATGGCAGCCTTCAGCGCGTCGCACAGAGCGGAAGCGTCCATGTCGGCGGTGGCGCCGGCCTTCTCGATGGCGGCCAGGATGGTGTAAACGCCGTCGTAAGCGTCAGCAGCGAACTGGTTGGGGATCTCGCCGTACTGCTCCTGATACTTGGTGACGAAAGCCTGGGTGGCCTCATCGTCAGCGTCCGCAACGAAGGGGGTCAGCAGCATAACGCCCTCGAACAGGGACAGGTCAGCGCCCTCGATGGTCAGCAGGCCGTCCAGACCGTCGCAGCCGAAGATCAGCGCATCAAAGCCCTGCTTGTCCATCTCCTGGATGATCAGGTTGGCCTCGGCGTAGTAGATGGGCAGGAACACCAGCTCAGCGCCGGCATCCTTGGCCTTCTGCACCTGAACGGAGAAGTCGGTCTTGTTGTCGGCGGTGAAAGCCTCGTTGGTCACGATCTCCAGGCCCTTGTCGGCAGCCTCTTCCACGAACTTGTCGCGGATACCGGTGGAGTAGGCGTCGGAGCTGTCATAGATGATGGCGATCTTGGTGGCCAGGCCGTTGTCAGCGATGTAGTCAGCGGAAGCAATGCCCTGGTTGGGGTCGGTGAAGCAGACCTGGAAGGCATTGTCCTCAGCGATGACGTCAGGGTTGGAAGCGGACGGAGTCAGCAGGAACATGTTGTCCGCCGCAGTCTCAGGGGCGATGGTCAGGCAGGGCTGGGTGGTAACGGTGCCCAGCAGGACCTGCATGCCCCAGTCCTTCAGCACGTTGTAGGCGTTCATAGCCTTTTCAACGTCGTTCTCGTCGTCCTGGAAGTTCAGCTCGAACTGAATGCCGCCCAGCGCGTTGATCTCATCCACGGCGATCTGGGCGCCGTTCTTCACAGCATTGCCGTAGGTGGCTGCGCCGCCGGTGGTGGGGCCAATGCCGCCGATCTTGAACACACCCTCGGTGGAAGCCGGGGTGGAAGCACCCGCGGAAGCGGGGTCAGAACCGGCAGTGGACGCAGGCGCAGAGCCGCAGGCCACCAGGCTGAACGCCATGGCAGCAGCAAGGGCGGCGCTCAAAAACTTTTTCATTGATGTTCCCTCCTGTTGTGCGACCCGGAAGGTTGACGCTCCTCCGTCGCCTTTCCGGGCCTTGCGTTTTCTAAAATTATAAACACATTCGCCGCCAGATACAATTCGCTATTTTTACATACTTTTTATCGTTGTAAAGCGTCATAGTGGATATTTTGCATAAATTCCCCGCCGAAATTCCCCAAGAATTGACCATCGGACACAAAGGACACCGCAAATCACGTTTTCTTTGCTGCAGGCATTGAAAACGCACGCGTTTTTTGTCATAATAGGGGTATTATTTCAAGCGTACTAAAAGAGTAGGAGATGGATAATATGCAGTTGCTGGAACAGCGGATCCTCAAGGACGGTCAGGTGCGCCCCGGTAATGTTTTGAAGGTGGACTGTTTTTTGAATCATCAGCTGGACATCACCCTGCTGGACGAGATCGGCAAAGCCTTTTATGAGACCTACAAGAACGACGGCATCAACAAAATCCTGACCATTGAGGCGTCCGGCATCGCCATCGCCTGCATGACCGCGCGGCACTTCGGCGTGCCGGTGGTGTTCGCCAAAAAGGCGAAGAGCAAGAACATCGACGGGGATGTATACACCTCCACCGTCCACTCCTTCACCTACGGCAAGGACTACGACATCACCCTGTCCAAAAAGTTCCTTGGCCCTGAGGATAAGGTGCTGATCGTGGACGATTTCCTGGCAGTGGGCAAGGCCATGCATGGCTTGCTGGACGTGTGCAAGCAGGCGGGCGCCACGGTGGGCGGCATTGGCATTGCCATTGAAAAGGGTTTCCAGCCCGGCGGCGAGACGCTGCGCGGCCAGGGCTACAAGCTGACCAGCCTTGCCATCGTGGACTATATGGACGACGAGGGCAACCTGCGCTTCTGCCCCCAGGAGTAAATCTTTCAAAACAAAAAGCAGCCGGCCGCGTTTGCGGCCGGCTGCTTTTTATTGTTGGTCACTCCTGCTCTTTTTCCTTGAGCCGGTTGATGATCAGCGCATATCCCCCGTTTCCGTACTGGATGCATCGGTTGATGCGGCTGATGGTGGCGGTGCTGATCTCCACCTCCCGGACGATCTGTTCGTAGGTCTTGCCGTCCAGCAGCATTTTTGCGGCTTCCAGCCGCTGCGCCATGTCGGCGAGTTCCTTCATCGTGCAAAGATCCTCAAAAAAGGTATCGCACTCTTCCATATTCTCCAGCGAGAGGATCGCTTCAAACAGGGCTTTGGTGGTTTGATTTTTTAGACGAGCTTTCTCGACCATGATACACCTCGCACATCCTTCAGACTTTTACTCAACTAAAGTCTATCACAATCTCTTGCAGATTGCAAGGCATCGAGCGAAAAAACAAGCCGTCTCCTTTTGTGGCAGATGCACGAAACGCGGTGGGCCTTTCTTTTTTCAAACAGCCGCTCACTCCCGCATAAGGTCGCCGCGGATGTCGCTGTGTAAAGCGACTTTCAGCGCCGCACGCTCTGCCGCAAGGCAAATCACCAGTGTTCCCAGCGCAATGGCCCCGGCACAAAGGCCCGCGCTCACCAACAGCCGGAGCAGGATCTGATGATAGGTATAGTTGCCCAGCAGCCACCGGGCAATACACAGCCAAAGGGCCACACCCACCGGCAGGCTGAGGCCCAGGCTCCAGGCACAGCGCAGCAGCGTTTCCCGGCGCAGCATGGCCGCCACCTCGCCTCTGGTCATGCCGGCACTGCGCAGCAGGGCAAATTCCCGGCGGCGCAGTTGTGTCTCGGAACCGATGGATCCCAGCAAAGCCGCTCCGCATCCCAGCGCCGTCAGCACCTCAAACCCGCCCACAAAGACATTCAGCAGCACCTGCACCGCTTTCTGGTAAAGGCGGGTGGGCGAGGTCGGGGTAAGGTCCTCGATCTGCCAGCCGGTGTTGGTCTGGCCGCCGAAATAGCGTTCGCTGGCTCCCAGTTCCGTCAGGGTCTGTATCAGCGCCGGGGTCAGCTGAGAAGAGTCCTCCGTGTCTACAAAGAATTCGAACTCGCGCTTGTCCTCGCCGGTGACTTCGGTGCCTCGCAGGGCGTCGAAGGCGCTCTGACTGGTGACCAATACTCCATTCGGATACATGGCCATATAGGTATCCTGCCACAGCACCCCAGCCGGCAGCGGTGCGGTGCAGACGTCCGCCACCGCAAGCGCCTGTTCTGTCCCCTCGTTCAGCAGCTCACCGGCGGCAAATGCCACCACGCCTTCCTCCGGCGGTGCATATACACATGCAAGACCGCCCTGCGCTTCGGGCAGCGGACCTCCATACCACTGGGCGAAGCTTTCGTCGTCCAGAGTGATGAGGACCGAGCTGCGGGTCTGGCTTTCCCACACGCGCCAGCCGGTGCGCTCTGTAGACCAGGTCCGGGCTCCGGTGACCTCGGCGCCCGTTTTGTGCAGACCGGCCAGCAGTTCTTCCGTGTCAGTGTTCACGGCCCAGAGATAGACCCGGTAGTTATAAGTGGAAAATTGAGTCTTGTATCCTTGTATCAGCCCCCGGGAAAACCCATCCGCGGTGCAGATCATCAGCGCGCACACCATGATGATGCTGATCTGGGTGCGAAACCGCCCGCCTGCCCGCCGCACACTGCGGCTGGCCAACAGCGCCGGAGCCTGACGGGGCTCTCTCCTGCGGACGCTGCGCGGCGGCGTTTCCGCCGCGCCCCGCACCGCCTCAATGGGCGTCAGCCGCGCCGCTCGCCGCGCCGTACCCGTGGCGGCCAGCAGAAGAGTGGCCACCGGGCAAGCAAGTGCCAGCGCCACCGAGCCGGGAGTTATGACCAGGTGAATCTCCTGCACACCGTATACGGCCAGATTTTCAATAAAGGTCTCCATCAGCCAAAAGGTCACCGCCAGCCCGCCCGCTGCGCACAAAACGCCCAGCGGTGCGGCAAACGCCGCCAGAAAAAAGGCATCCAGCCAAACACTCTGACGCAGCTGGCGGCGGGTAGCGCCAACGCTGGCCAGCTGGCCCAATATACGGGTGCGCTGGGCCAGGGACATGGCAAACGTCCCCCGCAGCAACACTGCCAGAAAAAACACCAGCAGCACTTCCATAAACTGGGAGGCCACCAGAACGACCTGGGCAAAGGTGGATTCCAGCCGAAACGAAGCCGCAAGGGAAAAGCCTCCGAACTGCACCGCCGCAAGCATTGCGGAGCACACAAGAGCGGAAAATGCCACGAACCAGGTGCGCGCGCCGCCCCGCAGCCATTGCCGCCAGGTGACGAGAAGCATCGCTTTCATGCCCGCACCTCGTCTTTCACAATGCGGCCGTCCCGCAGACGGAGGATACGCTTTGCCTGCAGCGCCAGCGCTTCATCATGGGTGATCATCACGATGGTCTGGCCGGTGGTCTCGTTAAGCTGCGTCAGCATGCGCATCACGCTCTCGCTGGCTGCGGAGTCCAGGTTGCCGGTGGGCTCGTCCGCCAGCAGCAGTGCCGGGTGGGTAATGAGCGCCCGTGCGATGGCCACCCGCTGTTGCTGCCCGCCCGAAAGCTGAGTTGGAAAGACCTTTCGCTTGCCATCCAGGCCCAGACGTGCCAGCAGCTCCAGCACCCGGGCAGAATCGGCGGTGCGTCCATCCAGAAGCAGGGGCAGCGTAAGGTTCTCCTCCACCGTAAGCAATGGGACCAGGTTATAGAATTGATAGACAAGGCCGATCTGACGGCGGCGGAACACGGTCAGTTCCTCCTCTTTCTGGTCATAAAGGGAGACGCTGTCCAGCGTGATGCGGCCGGAGGTGGGCCGGTCCACTCCGCCCAGAAGATGCAGAAGCGTGGATTTGCCGGAGCCCGAGGCTCCCATTACGGCCACGAATTCGCCCCGCTCCACTTTGAGGGAAACGCTGTCCAGCGCGCGCACCGCCGCGTCGCCGGTGCCGTATGTCTTTGTGAGTTGTTCTACTTCCAAAAAAGCCATGGTATCCCTTCCTTTCCCATTCAGGATACCGCTTCCGGGTGACCTCCCGGTGACAGCGGGGTGACAGCTTCGTCACCTGCGTAAAAACGAAGGGTGAAACGAGGGCCGCGAGGGCCGTTCTCCGCCCGCACGCTCCCCTCCTGCCCTTGGGCGATGGCCTTTGCCAGCGCAAGACCAATGCCCGCGCTGCCCGGGGCGGCGTTTTTGCCCCGCCAGAACCGCTCAAACAGATGAGGAAATTCTTCATCAGCAATGGGAGCGCCATCGTTCTCTACGACAAATTCCGTGTAAAGTGCATTGCCATCACAGGAGAGCGTCACTCTGCCGCCGGCGTTCGTGTGCTCTGCAGCGTTTTTTGCCAGGTTGGTCAGCGCTTCCAGGGTCCATGCCCTGTCACAAAAACAGGAAACCGGCTGGGCCGACCACTCCACCGCCACGCCGCGGGCGTCGCACAGCGGCCGGACCGCTTGTGCGGCCGCTGCCAGCAGTTCCCGTGCATCGTTTGGCTTTCGTTCAAAACGGACCACCGCCGCATCCAGGCGGCACAATTTCAACAGCTGTTCCACCAGCCAGCTCATCCGCTCGGCGGCTTCTTCCACGCGGCAGGCACACTGGTCTTTGTCCGTTTGGGGGACTGCTTCGTCCTGCCATACTTCGGTCTGAAGCATGATGGCCGCGATGGGTGTTTTCAGCTGGTGTGCCACATCGCCCAAAAAATCTGCCAGCAAGCGTTTGTCCGCCTCCAGTGCCGCCTTTTGTTCTCCCAGGATGGTGGTGATTTTATAAATGTCGTCCCGCAGGGCGTTCAGTTCCCCTTCCCGCTGGGTGCGGATGTCCAGTATCTCGCCACCAGTGTAAACACTGGCCAGATATTCTGATAGGCCGTCGATCTCCCGGGCACGGTGGATGCAGAATCCGGCAGCCAGCGCACAGCACACCCCGCCGCACAAGGCGGCAAAAAGTGCAGCCGGAGCCCCAAACAGCAGACCGCCAATGATGGTCAGGGCCATTGCGCTCAGCAGGATCGTCAACAGAAATCTCTTCGCTTCCCTGCTTCTCACGGCTTTTCCTCCCAGCGATAACCAATGCCCCGCACGGTGACAATATGGCCGCCTTCGCCGCCCAGCTTTTCCCGCAGGCGCTTGACGGTGACCGTCAGAGTATTGTCCTCCACGAATGCACCGCCCTCGTCCCACAGGGTCTGCAAAAGCTGTCCCCGCTCCCACACGCGGCCCGGTTGAGCGATGAGCAGAAGCAGCAAGCGATATTCCTGCGCCGTGAGTGCCACGGGCGTGCCGCTCACCGTGACCTGCGCGGAACGGGCATCCACAACCAGGGTGCCGCAAGCGTAGAACTGCTTTGTGCCCCGCCGCCGCAGCACAGCCCGCAGCCGGCTGACCAATTCCCGAGCGCGAAACGGTTTGGCTACGTAGTCGTCTGCTCCTTCTTCCAATGCGCGAACGACACTGTCCTCGTCGCTGCGGGCCGTTAAGATGATGACCGCCGCATCCCCAGCCGCCCTGACAGCGCGGCATATCTCATAGCCGCTGCCATCCGGCAGGCCCAGGTCGATGAGCGCAGCGTCATACGCCTGTTCCGACACCAGTTCTCTGGCGCGGGCGGCGGTGGCGGCTGTTTCGATGGCCCATCCTTCGGCGCGAAGCAGCGTCTCCAACGGGCGCGCAATGGCCTCTTCGTCTTCCACAAGAAGCACTTTCATGGCCACTCCTCCCTTCTTTCTCAGTATACCTCATTTTTCTCTCCCGCGGGTGACGGTTCTGTCACTTACACAATGCCGATTTGCGCATAAGAAAAGAGAGTGAGCAAAAGCGCTCACTCTCTTTGTAAAGCAGTTTTCCTTGCAGGATGATTACTTCACCATGCCGGCAACTTCGCTGGCAAAATCGTCAACGCGCTTCTCCAGGCCTTCGCCCTTCTCGTAGCGCACGAACTTGACGATCTTGATGTCGCCGCCCAGCTCCTTGGCCACCTTGTCGGTGTACTTGGAAACGGTCAGCTCGGGGTCCTTCACGAACTCCTGATCCACCAGGCAGTTCTCCTTGTAGAACTTGCCGATGCGGCCCAGGACCATCTTCTCCTTGATGGCGTCGGGCTTGTTGGCGTTCTTGGGATCGTTGGCGATCTGAGCCAGCAGGATCTCCTTCTCCTTGTCCAGAACCTCGGCGGGAACTTCGCTCTCGCACAGGTAGCCGGGGTTGGCAGCAGCGATCTGCATAGCCACGTCATGGCCGTAAGCGGCGAAGGCGGGGTTCGCAGCCACCTCGGCGGTGGTGTCGAAGTTCACCAGCACGGCATGGGTGCCGCCGGCATGGATGTAAGCGGAGCAAACGCCCTCGTAGCGGACGAAGCGGCGGATCTTGATGTTCTCGCCGATGACCAGGATCTTGTCCTTCAGGGCAGCCTCAACGGTGTCGTCGCCCATCTTGCAGGCCAGCAGAGCGTCCACATCAGCGGGGTTCTGCTCGATCACAACAGCGGCCACGTCCTTCACGAAGGTCTGGAACAGCTCGTTCTTGGCCACGAAGTCGGTCTCAGCGTTGACTTCCAGAACAACACCCACGTTGCCCTCGACAGTGGCGTAAACCATGCCCTCGGCAGCGATACGGCCAGCCTTTTTCTGAGCAGCGGCCAGGCCCTTCTCACGCAGGTACTCAACAGCCTTCTCGAAGTCGCCTCCGGCCTCGGTCAGCGCCTTCTTGCAGTCCATCATGCCGCAGCCGGTCTGCTCGCGCAGGTTCTTAACGTCTTGAGCGGTAAAAGCCATTTTGATAATCCCCTTTCTGTTTGTTCCTTAAGGTCAGTGTGTCTCAGGCCTCGGCAGCCTCAGCAGCCTCGGCGGGAGCGTCCTGCTGGCCCTGACGGCCCTCCAGAACAGCGTCGGCCATGGCGCCGGCGATCAGCTTCACGGCACGGATGGCATCGTCGTTGCCGGGGATCACGTAGTCGATCTCGTCGGGGTTGCAGTTGGTGTCCACAATGGCCACGATGGGGATGTTCAGCTTGCGGGCCTCGGAAACGGCGATGCGCTCCTTGTGGGGGTCAACGATGAACATGGCCTTGGGCAGACCGTGCATCTCTTTCACGCCGCCCAGGAACTTCTCCAGTTTCTCGATCTCCAGCTCCAGCTTGGCAACTTCCTTCTTGGGCAGCAGATCAAAGGTGCCGTCCTCGCTCATCTGGTGCAGCTGCTCCATGCGGTCGATGCGCTTGCGGATGGTGCGGAAGTTGGTCAGCATGCCGCCCAGCCAGCGGGCGTTCACATAGTGCATGCCGCAGCGGGTAGCCTCGTCGCGGATGGACTCCTGCGCCTGCTTCTTGGTGCCGACGAACAGGATCTCGCCGCCGTTGGCGGAGATCTCACGAACGAAGTTGTAGGCCTCGTCCAGCTTCTTCACGGTCTTCTGCAGGTCGATGATGTAGATGCCGTTGCGCTCGGTGAAGATGTACTTCGCCATCTTGGGGTTCCAGCGGCGGGTCTGATGACCGAAATGCACGCCGGCTTCCAGGAGCTGCTTCATAGATACTACTGCCATTGTCAAATCCTCCAATAAAATTGTTTTTCCTCCGCATTGCCTGCATGCTTTTCAACCTTTGCAGGCACAAAAAAGCAAAGCAATGCGTGCGTAGTGCCGATATAGTATACCACAAGGAAAAGCCGATTACAAGCGGTTTTTTCGCTTTTTGCAGCCTTTTTTCAGTTTTCCAGCGTGAGATCTCCCGGCCGGATCCAGCCGCGGCGGCGGAAAAGCATCCCCAGCAGCCAGCACAGCACCGCCGGCAGCACGACGCAGATCAGCGCAAGGCCCGCCCAGTCGAAGGCGGTAACGGCTTCTTTCGTGCCCGCGGCAATGTCCGCCACCCAGCCACTGTAAACGCCGATGGGCCCCACCAGACCGCAGGTGCCCATGCCGGACGACACCGCCGGCCCGTTCATTTCAAGGCGGAAAACGCAGGTGGCCAGCGGGCCGGTGACAGCGCTGGCCAGAATGGCCGGCAGCCAGATACGGGGATTTTTGAGAATGTTGCCCATCTGCAGCATGGAGGTGCCCAGGCCCTGGCTGACAAGGCCGCCCCAGCGGTTCTCTTTAAAGGAGAGCACCGCGAAGCCTACCATCTGGGCGCAGCAGCCGGCCACCGCCGCGCCGCCGGCAAGACCGGTGAGGGAAAGGGCCGCGCAGATGGCCGCCGAAGAGATGGGCAGCGTGAGGGCAATGCCGATGACCACGCTGACCACAATGCCCATGACAAGGGGCTGCTGTTCGGTGGCCCACATGATGACCGCACCCACGCCGGAGGCCGCCTTGCCGATGGCCGGGGCCCACCACATGGCCAGCGCAGTGCCCACGAAGATGGTCACGAAGGGAGTGACAAGAATGTCCACCTTTGTTTCTTTGGAGACGAGTTTACCTGCCTCACAGGCAAGGATGGCGATGATGAGCACCGCCAGCGGGCCGCCCGCGCCGCCCAGACTATTGGCCGCCTGGCCCACGGTGATGAGCGAGAACAGCACCAGCGCCGGGGCGTTCAGCGCGAACCCGATGCTCACCGCCATAGCGGGTCCCGCCACCGCCGAGGCGTAGCCGCCCATCTGGGTGAGCAGGTCCAGCCCCAACTGGGTGCCCGCCGTGTTCAGGATGGTACCGATGAGCAGCGAGGCGAACAGGCCATGGGCCATGGCACCCATGGCGTCCACTCCGTATCGCTTGGCGCTGATCTGCACGTTTTTGGCCGAGGCATAGGCTTTGACCGCCGCAAGTGCGCCGGCCAGCCGGCCACGAAGGCTTTTTTGCCGCATATCGTCTCTGTCGTTTGTTTTCATGGTTTTCTCTCCTTCCCCGCTCTGTGAAAACTGTAGCATATTGTACCCTTTGGCAGGATTTTGTCAAGTGCCGCAAAAGGCCTTGAAGACGGGATTTCCTTTTGCTATACTGAATGAAAATGCTGAATGAAGAGGTGTCGCTGACCGTGTATATACAATATTATAAGGAGCCGAGCGAATATCTGAAGCGGGAGATGGAATTCAAGGTCTACGGCCATGGCGGCCCGGTGTGTCTTGCGTTCAGCTGCGAGGGCGGCCGCTTCTATGACTGGGAGGACCGGGGCCTTGTGGGCGCGCTGGGCTTTCTGATCGATGCCGGGCGGCTGCGCCTTGTCTGCGCCGACAGCATCGACGCCGAGAGCTGGCTTTCCCACGGAGAGGGCCGTGTCCGGGCAGAAACGCAGGAACGCTGGTTCTGCTGGCTCACCCGGGAGCTGGCGCCCCGTGTGCGGGAACTGTGCGGTGTGCCCGAGGATGAAAAGCTTCTTGTCGCCGGCATCAGTCTGGGCGCCGGCCATGCGGCAAACCTCTACCTGCGGCGGCCCGCTCTGTTCGGCGGTGCGCTTTGCCTTTCCGGCAGCTACACCGCCCGCGGCTGGTTCGGCGGATACGCCGACGACCTGACCCTCCGCAACAGTCCCGCTGACTATCTGCGTCTCATCCCCGCCGCCCAGCTGAAGGAGTACACCGGTCCTTTCCTGCTCTGCTGCGGGCAGGGCCCCTATGAGGACCGCTTCCTGGACGAGACAAAAGCCTTTGCCGCCTCTCTGGATGCAAAGCAGCTTCCGGTAAGCGTCGACCTCTGGGGCGACGATGTGACCCACGACTGGCCCTGGTGGCAAAAAGAGCTTGCGGTGCTCTTCCCCCGCATGCTGGAAACCGAATGATCTTTCGGCCGTGCAGAGTTCTGCACGGCCTTTTTTGTTGTTTTTGCACAACGTTCTTTCTTTTGCTCCCTTCCCTCCTTGTGAGAAGCACCGATTTCTTCTTTTTTGTGCTTCAGCTCTTGCATTTCGCGATTTTGTATGCTATCATTTTAGCATAGTAAAGCAATAAAGCACATTGCTTATGGGAGGGAATCGTAATGAAAAAGGTTGTATCGTTGATCGCGGCGGCGGCGATGGCCGCTACTCTGCTGGCCGGCTGTGGCCAGACCGGTGAGTCCGACTGGGAGTACGTGAAGGACAAAGGCACGATGAAGATCGGCATTACCCTGTTCGAGCCGATGAACTACTACGATCCCGAGAACCCTGACAAACTGATTGGCTTTGACACCGAACTGGCCGAGGCCGTTTGCGAAAAGCTGGGCGTGACGCCGGAGTTCGTGGAGATCGACTGGGACCAGAAGGTGTTTGAGCTGCAGAGCAAAAACATCGACTGCATCTGGAACGGCATGACCATCAAGGACGATCTGAAGGAAAACATGGACTTCTCGATGCCCTATAGCGGCAACATGCAGGTCTGCGTGATCAACAGCGCCAACGCCGATGTTTACACTGATCTGGCCAGCATGGCGAACGCAAAGATCGTGGTGGAAGCCGGCAGCGCAGGCCAGTCCAGCGTTGAGGCGGAAGAGGCTTTGCAGAACGCCGAAGTGACCACCCTGCAGGCCCAGCGCGATACCCTGCTGGAGCTGAAATCCGGCACCGCTGACGTGGCGGTCATCGATGCGGTGATGGCCTACGCCTCGGTGGGTGAGGGCACCAGCTACGCCGACCTGATGGTGGTGGACGGCATCGAGCTTTCCAAAGAGGAATACGGCATCGGCCTGCGCAAGGGCAGCGACATGACCGAAAAGATCAATGAAGCGCTGCAGCAGCTGACCGACGACGGCACCGTGGCCGCTCTGGCCGAGAAATATCCTTCCGTGCTGGTCACGCTGGAGCCCTCTGCCTGACCGCCTCCTGCTTTTGACGAACCATTTGAACCAAAAAGCCGCGCCGTCCGAGGCACCAAAGCCCCGGGCGGCGCAGGTTTGAGTAAAGGGCGCCCCGTGCCCCGGCCAAAAGGAGTTTTACGTCCATGTCGTTTTGGGAAGTTACCCTGGAACTGCTGAAGGGATTTCAGACCACCGTTATCATCTTTGCCGGCACTCTGGCGGCTGCGCTGCCGCTGGGGCTGGTGGTGTGCTTCGGCTCCATGTGCCGCTTCGCGCCGCTGCGCTGGCTCACCCGCACCTTCATCTGGATCATCCGCGGCACGCCTCTGATGCTGCAGGTGATCGTGGTGTACTATCTGCCTGGCCTTGCCTTTGGCATTCCTGTGCAGAACCGGCTGGGGGCGGTGCTGGCGGCCTTCATCATCAACTATGCGGCCTACTTCTCTGAAATCTACCGCGGCGGCATCGAGGGCATTCCCCAGGGCCAGTGGGAGGCCGGCCAGGTGCTTGGCATGACCCGGGGGCAGATTTTCCGCAAGGTGATTCTGCTGCAGGTGGTCAAGCGCATCCTTGCCCCCATGAGCAACGAGATCATCACTCTGGTGAAAGACACCAGTCTTGCCCGGGTCATCGGCATCGGCGAGGTCATCCGCGCAGCGCAGGACATCACCGCTCAGCGGGCGCTGCTGTGGCCGCTGTTCTACACCGGTGTGTTCTATCTCGTCTTCAACGGCGGCCTGACGCTGCTGTTCGGGTGGGCCGAGAAAAAGCTGAATTATTACAAGGGGTAACGGGATATGGCGATTTTGGAAGTAAAGGGGCTTCGCAAGGCCTTTGGCAGCACGCAGGTGCTGAAGGGAGTGGACCTCTCGCTGGAACAGGGTCAGGTGCTCTCCATCATTGGTTCCTCCGGCAGCGGCAAAACCACCCTCCTGCGCTGCCTGAATTTTCTGGAAACGCCCGATGCGGGTGAGCTGTATGTGAAGGGTGAAGAGCTTTGGGGGCCTGCATGCACCCAGCCGGTGCGTCAAAAACGGCTGCACTTCGGCCTCGTGTTTCAGAACTTCAATCTCTTTCCTCAATATACCGCATTGCAGAACGTGACCCTGGCCATGGATCTGCTGGCCCGGGAAAAGCTGGGCAAAGCCGGAGCCAGGCAGGCTGAAGAGGAAAACCGCGAAAAGGCCCAGGCGCTTCTGGCACGGGTTGGCCTTGCCGACAAGATGGGGCTTTATCCCTTCCAGCTCTCCGGCGGGCAGCAGCAGCGGGTTGCCATCGCCCGGGCGCTGGCGCTGAAACCGGACATCCTGTGCTTTGACGAACCCACCAGCGCTCTGGACCCGGAGCTCACTGGCGAGGTGCTGCGGGTCATCAAGGGGCTGAAAAGCAAGGACACCACCATGATCGTGGTGACGCACGAGATGGAATTTGCCCACAACGTCTCCGACCGCGTCATTTTTATGGCGGACGGTGTGGTCGAAGAAGAGGGCGCTCCGGAGGACGTATTCGGCGCTCCGAAGAGCGAAAAAGCCCGGCTCTTTCTGGCAAACAGCATCCGTCCCGCCTTTTGAGCCGACCTCTTTCGAGGCGCTTTCCTCTTGTGCGGCGGCGGTGAATGTGGTATTGTTTAAACGGTGTTTCACCACAGCGGCGGCGGTGTTTCCCGCCGCCTGTTTTTGTTGAAAGCGCCTGTTTTCGGGCGTTTTGCGCTTCACACTTTTTGAAATTGGAGGGATTGGATATGATCCGAATCGGAATTATGGGTTACGGAAATCTGGGCCGGGGCGTGGAATACGCCGTTGCTCAGAACCCGGATATGCAGCTGGCCGCCGTTTTCACCCGGCGCGACCCGGCCTCGATCCAGACGGTGACGGAGGGTGTGCCCGTGCTTGCCGCCGACAAGGCCTGCGAGACGAAAGACCAGATCGACGTGATGATCCTGTGCGGTGGCAGCGCCACCGACCTGCCCAAGCAGACCCCCGCGATGGCCCGCTGGTTCAACGTGGTGGACAGCTTTGACACCCACGCCTGCATCCCGGAGCACTTCGCCGCCGTGGACGCCGCCGCCAAAGAGGCCGGCACCCTGGCGCTGATCTCCGCCGGCTGGGACCCGGGCCTGTTCTCGCTGAACCGGGTGTATGCCGGCGCGGTGCTGCCCCAGGGCGAAAGCTACACCTTCTGGGGCAAGGGCGTGAGCCAGGGCCATTCCGACGCCATCCGCCGCATCGAGGGCGTGCAGGATGCCCGACAGTACACCGTTCCGGTGGAAAGCGCGCTGGAAGCGGTGCGCAGCGGCGCTCAGCCTGCTCTGACCACCCGTCAGAAGCACACCCGCGAGTGCTTTGTGGTGGCCAAGCCCGGCGCGGACACCGCCCGCATCGAAAAAGAGATCAAGGAGATGCCCAACTACTTCGCCGACTATGACACCACCGTTCACTTCATCAGTCAGGAAGAGCTGCTGCGCGACCATGCGGGCCTGCCCCACGGCGGCATGGTCATCCGCAGCGGCAAGACCGGCAAGGACGGCGCGAACACCCATGTGATCGAATACAAGCTGACGCTGGACTCCAACCCCGAGTTCACCTCCAGCATTCTGGTCGCCTGCGCCCGGGCTGTCTGGCGCATGCACGAGGCCGGCCAGCAGGGTTGCCGGACCATTCTGGACGTCCCCCCTGCCCTGCTCAGCCCCATGAGCGGCGAGGAACTGCGCGCCACCATGCTGTGACGGCCGCGCCGTAAAGGAGTACATACATGAAATTTTCCATGATCCACGAAAACTACAATGTGAGCGACCTTGACCGCTCCATGGAGTTTTACCGCCAGGCCCTGGGGCTGGAAGAGGTCCGCCGCAAGGAAGCCGCGGACGGCTCTTTCATCATCGTTTATATGGCCGTGCCCGGCGAGCCCTTCGAGTTAGAGCTCACCTGGCTCCGGGAGCATCCCCAGAAATACGATCTGGGCGAATGCGAATTCCATCTGGCATTCCGGACGGATGACTTTGCCGCCGCCCATGAAAAGCATAAAGAGATGGGCTGCATCTGCTACGAAAACCCGGCGATGGGCATCTACTTTATCCAGGACCCGGACGGGTACTGGCTGGAGATCGTTCCGACCCGCAAGTAAGAAAAAGCTCCCGGCTTGATGTCCGGGGGCCATAAGAAAGTAATAAGCTTTCGCAGGAACGGCATGGCTTCGGTCATGCCGTTTCCTGTTTCATCAGCTCGTCCACGGGAATAAAGCCCACAAGGTCATAGGAGATATGGATGTTCTGCCGCCGTTTGCCGCTGCTCTTGTCCGGCGCTTCAATGCAGATCGCCTTTACAAGCTCCCGCAGAGCGTAAGGGGTCAATTCCTGTAAATCCGCGTACTTGTGTACCCGCTGGATGAACTGCTCCAAGTTTTCAATCTGTCGTTCCTGTACTTCAATGTCCTGCTGCAAGGTCTGGATTTCTGCTTTGAGCTGCATCTGTTCGTCCTCGTAAGACTGGCTCATCATGGAAAACCGCTCGTCCGAGAGCTTCCCGGCCACGTTGTCTTCGTAGATGCGGATGAACAGCCGGTCAAGCTCAACAAGGCGTCTGTCAGCCTGTGCCAACCGCTTCTTGTTTGCTCGGATGGCTTCCTCGCTGGACAGCCGGAGCCTATGCTCCATTACGGCCCGGAAGTAGCTTTCGTGCCGGGTCACATAGGAGATAACCGCTTTCATGTGCATCCAGACCAAATCTTCCAGTACAACCGCCCGGATATAGTGGGCTGAGCAGCTTCCGGTGTTGCTGCGGTAGTTGGCGCAGACAAAGTGAGCCTGCCGCTTCTCAAAGTAGTTGGTGGTGCAGTACCTCATTTTCGCCCCACAGTCGGCACAGTAGACCATGCCAGAAAACAGGCTACTCTTGCCGGTTTTCGTCCTGCGGTGGCGCTGCTGACGGATTTCCTGAACCTTGTCAAAGACTTCCTGCTCGATGATTGCCGGGTGAGTGCCATAGAAAACCGCCTGCTTTTCCAGAGGCGTGTCCCGCTGCTTCTTGTCCCAGATAGAGTTGGTGTATGTCTTGAAATTGACCGTGCAGCCGGTATATTCCCGGCGCTCCAAAATGTGAACAATGGTGTTGGTGTTCCAGTACAGTTTAACGAAAAATCGGGACTGCTCCCGTATATCCAAGAGGTTGGAAAATGGGTGCGAAAAGCGGAAATTTCCACGCTTATAGAAATCTTTGCTATAATAGGAAGCAGAATGAGAGGGGGCGCGGATATGAACATCAAGATAACAATCCCGGAACGGCTCAAAGATTTGCGGACAGAGCGCGGTCTCACGCTGGAACAGCTTTCCGAGGCGACGGGGATTTCCCGCGCCGCCCTTGGCAAGTATGAGGCAGACGATTTTAAGGACATTAGTCCGTTCAGCATCGCGGCGCTGGCAAAGTTCTACGGGGTGTCTGCTGATTACCTGATGGGGCTAACAGAAATAAAAAATCACCCAAACACAGAGCTGGATGCTCTGAATTTGGGTGATGATGCGATTGAAGTATTGAAAACGGGGCAATTCAACCACCGGCTGCTGTCGGAGCTGATCTGCCACAAAGATTTTCAGCGTTTGATGCTGGATGCGGAAATCTATGTTGACCGCATTGCGGATATGCGGATCAACGACATGAACGCTGTGCTGGAAGCCGTGCGTCAAATGGTGCTGGCAAAGCGAGAGGATAGTGCGAACGATCTCTATCTGCGCACACTGGAATTGGCGCAGGTGTCTGAGGAAGAATACTTCGGTCATGTGGTTGCAGATGACCTGACCGAGATACTCCGCGATATTCGTAAGGCGCACAAGACCGACAGCACAACAGCAGACGAGCCATCCGCCGCTGCACAAGCCCAGCAGCAGTTGCAGGCCGCCATGAACTTTGAAGGCAGCAGCGATGAAAAGAAGGCGCGGGCGCTCTTGGCTACCCTTGGTATTGACTATGATGCGATCACCAAAGAGCAGTTCGTTAATCTGATCGAAGTGTTGAGGCTGTCCAAGCACATGAAAAGCCCCATAAGCCAGCGGGGCAAAGGCAACATGACGCACGGGAAAGGCAAGAGAAAACACAAATAGGCAAGAAAATACGCCGTATCCAGCAAAATCTGCTGAGTGCGACGTATTTCTTCGTTGCCCAATCCTGCCTGACAGGTGCCATAATTGTAATTCTTTCAAATTACTTTCTTATGAGCACTTGTCCGAAAGCCGGGAGCTTTTTTAGTCGCCACCACTCACATGCAGGCAGCACAGCATCACAAAGAAGATAACAAAAATCAGCACCACAAAACACCGGGCCATCATTCTCCTCTCCCCCTTCGCCGTTCCTGCCCCGATTTTACCCCGCTTTTTGAAAAAAACGGCTCGCAGTGTGGCGGCTGTTTTTCTTTTTGCATACCATGGACTAACGAAAGGGGTGGTTTCTCGTGAACAATCAAACCGCGAATGTGGATTTTTATCTGGGCGCGCTCGGGCCCCACGGGTTTCAGGGATATTTCGACCGTCTGTGCCAGGAACAGGACCGGCAGATGTACCTCATCAAGAGCGGCCCCGGCTGCGGTAAGAGCACCATGATGCGCAAAATTGCCGAGGCCTCGCCGCTGCCCGTACAGCGCATCCATTGTTCTTCTGACCCGGACAGCCTGGACGGCGTCATTCTGGAACACCCGCGGGCCGCTGTGGTGGACGCAACGCCGCCGCACGCTGTGGAGCCCATCTGCCCCGGCGCGCTGGAGCGGGTGGTGAGCCTTTACCACACAATGGATGTGGCCCGTCTCACCGAAAATCGGGGGCAGATCCTGCGGCTTTCGATGCGCTGCAAGGCGCTGCAGGAGCGGGCGGCCAGCTACATTGCCGGCGCTTCCAAACTTCTGGCAGACAGCCGCGCCACCGCCGCCTGGTCCACCGACACCGCCAAGGCGGCGGCTTTTGCCGCCCGGCTTGCGCTGCGGTATCTGCCCCGAGGCGAGAGCGAAGGCGAAGAACAGATGCGGCTGCTCAGCGCCGTGACGCCCAAGGGCGTTCTCACCTTCTACAGCACCGTTCCCGCCCTGGCGGATACCATCGTGGTCTTCCACGATGAGTACGGTCTGTGCAGCCGTCTTATTCTGGAGGAACTGCGCAAGCAGGCACTTCGCCGCGGATGCAGCATCATCAGCTGCCCCTGCCCGCTGGGCTGCGGGGAGATCGAGCACCTGTTCATCCCCGCGCTGCGGCTGGCATTCCTCACCTCCAACAGCTGGCACCCGATGGATTTCGAGGGGCAGAAAAACATCCACTGCCGCCGTTTCGAAGACAAATCCAAGCTGCACTGCCGCAAAAAGCGTCTGCGCTTTAACCGCCGCGCCGCCGCCGAACTTCTGGGCCAGGCCAGCGCCATGCAGCGGGAAGCCAAACTCAGCCACGACGCCATGGAGCAGCTGTACGGCGCGGCTATCGACTTTGCCGCGGTGGACCGCGCTGCCGAAGAACTGCGGACCGAGCTGGGGATGTGATTTTCGCTACCTGCCGTGCAGGCGCAACCGGTTTGTGGTACAATGGGTCCCGAGGACAACCGTCCCCGGGACCCATTTTTATTACAGGGAGGTGCGCGTGTGGCACAGGTCCATCTTTCGGTGCGTCAGCTGGTGGAGTTTCTTCTCCAGACCGGCAGCATCGACAGCCGTTTTTCCGGTTTTGACCGGGCGGCCGAAGGCGCGCGCATCCACCGCCGGCTCCAGCGGGCCGAGGGCAAAGGATACGACGCGGAGGTCTATCTGAAACAGGAATACACCGTGAAGGGCGTGGAGTATCTCATCGACGGACGGGCCGACGGCATCTTTACCGAGGACGGGCTGGTCACCGTGGACGAGATCAAGACCGTGACCGTGCCGCTGGAAGAGATCACCGAGGACATGCAGCCCGTCCACTGGGCTCAGGGGCAGGTGTACGCCGCCATCTACGCGCGGCAGCAGGATCTTGAAGCGATCCGTGTACGGCTGACCTATTTCCAGGTGGATGAAGAAAAAATCGTGCGCTTTTCCCGGCGCTTCACCGCAAACGAATTGGACTCCTTTGTGGAGGATCTTCTGACCCGGTACGCCCCTTGGGCAAAACGTGCCCGGAGCTGGCAGGAACAGCGCACCGGGAGCCTGCAGGCTCTCCGTTTCCCCTTTTCTGAATATCGGGCCGGCCAGCGTGCCCTGGCGGCAGGGGTCTACCGCACCTTGCGAGACGGCCAGCGTCTGCTCTGCCAGGCGCCCACCGGCATCGGCAAGACCATAAGCACCCTGTTCCCCGCCCTCAAAGCCATGGGCGAAGGGTGTGACGGGCGCATTTTCTACCTCACCGCCCGCTCCACCACCCGGGCCGCCGCCGAGGGCGCACTGGCCCGGCTGCGGGAGAACCAGCTGGAACTGCGCCTGAAAAGTATCACCCTCACCGCCAAAGACAAGGTGTGTCTTCTGGAAAAGCGGGAGTGCACGCCGGAGGCCTGCCCCTACGCCCGGGGCTACTACGACCGGCTGCGGGACGCGCTGTGGCAGGCGCTGGACGAGGACGACTTTACCCGCGCAAAACTTGAGGAACTGGCCCGTCGTTTTACTCTTTGCCCCTTTGAGTTCGGGCTGGACGTGTCCCTCTGGTGCGACGTCATCGTGGGCGACTACAACTACCTGTTTGACCCGGTGGTGAACCTGAAACGCTTTTTTGAGGCGGGCGGCGACCACCTGTTTCTGGTGGATGAGGCCCACAACCTGCCCGACCGCGCCCGGGACATGCACTCGGCGGGCCTTTGCAAGAGCGAGGTGTTCCGCTGCGTCAAACTTTTGGGCAAGGGCCGCGGCAAGCTCAAAACGGCTCTGAACCGGCTCAACCGGGCCTTCATCGACCTGCGCCACCAGTGTGAGGAGGAACCGGGGCATACATTCTTCTCCGCCCCCGCCCTCACTGAGTTCGACCGCTGCGTGAGCCGGGTCACCGGCCCGATGGAAGAGTGGCTGGAAGAGCACCGGGAGGGCGAAGCCCACGACACGATGCTGGACCTTTATTTTGAACTGCGCCAGTATCTGCGGGCGGCGGAATGGTACGACGACCACTTTGTCACCCAGGTGAGCGCCGGCGGCAGCGAGGTACGGGTGTGGCAGCTGTGCCTTGACCCCAGCGCCTTCGTGAATGCCAGCCTTTCAAAAGGGCGGGGAGCGGTGCTGTTCAGCGCCACCCTCTCCCCCGCCGGCTATTTCAAGGACATTCTGGGCTGCACCGAGGCAAAGACAGCGGCCCTGCCCAGTCCCTTCGATTCGGCGCGGCTGGGGCTTTTCTGCGCCGCCGACGTAAGTACCCGCTACAAAGACCGTGCGCAGAGCCTGGAGGCCATTGCCCGCTACCTGCACGCCATGGCAGCCGGGCAAAAGGGAAACTACATCGCCTTTTTCCCCAGCTACAGCTATCTTGCCCAGGTGCGCGAGGTCTTTTGCCGCCTGTTTCCGGAGGTGGAGACTCTGGTGCAGGAGGCGGGCATGGACGACTCCGCCCGGGAAGATTTTCTTGCCCGGTTCACCCCCGCCGCCGCCTTGCTTGGATTCGGCGTGCTGGGCGGCGTGTTCGGTGAAGGAGTGGATCTGGTAGGCCGGCGGCTCATCGGCGCTGCCATCGTGGGCGTCGGGCTGCCGCAGGTAGGCCCCCGGCAGGAGATGCTGCGCCGCTATTTTGACCAGACCCGGGGCGACGGCTTTGACTATGCCTATCGCTTTCCCGGCTTCAACAAAGTGTTGCAGGCCGCTGGCCGGGTCATTCGCACCGCAGAGGACAAGGGCGTGGTGCTTCTCATCGACGACCGGTTCGCCGCCGCTGGCTACCGCCAGCTTTTCCCCGAGCAATGGCGGCATTGCCGCTATCTGTACGGGCCGGAAGAACTGGCCGAACAGCTTTCCGCCTTTTGGGGCAGGGATGAATAGAAAAACAGGCGCGAGGCCCTTTTAGAGCTTCGCGCCTGTTTGTTATTTATCCACTGATTTAAAGGTCACATTGACGCCTTCAATGGTGATGCTCATGGTGTGGCTGCGAACTTTGCCGTCCTCACCCTTCACCTTGAAGGTCACCGTGCCGTCGCCCAGATACTCAAATTCCGGCTCATCGGCCAGCTGCGCATCAGTGCCGCCCATGCGGCAGGAACCGTCCGCGCCCAAAAAGGCCACGCCGGCAGTCTGGGTGTCACTGTTCCGGAAGAGCACGGCGCCCACAAGGCCGCTGGACTGGTCATAGAAGGTCACGCAGTCTGCCATTTCCCAGTTTTCTTCTCGTTCAGCCTCATACAGTTCCAGCACTTCCTCCTCGGTCCAGGTCCGGGAGGTTTCGCTTTGCGAGGCAGTCTCGCTCTGCTCACTGGCGGGCGGGGCGGATGTGGGCGCGGGCGCAGACACGGTCGGCTCTTCCCCACCGCAGCCCGCCAGCGCAAAAGCGAACAAAGCGGTCAAAAAGAGGGCAAGCATTCGTTTCATCGGTTATGTCCTCCGTAGCAACAGATTTTATTCTTCCGTCAGCCGTTTGCGAAGCAGGCTGTGGGGCGGCAGCGGCGTCTCGCTGGGCATGGTGTAGAGCATCATGGGGTGGGGCGTGCTGGTGATGTCTTCGCTTTCCGCGTTGCGCAGCCAGGCGGGCGCAAGGCGCACCACCTCGCCGGTGGGAGTCAGGGCTTCCAGCTCGTCACCCAGGGTGAACTTGCCCCGCTGGGTGCACTTGGCCAGCCCCTCGTGCCAGCTTTCCACCACGCCCACAAACTCCCATTTGCGCACATAGCCGCCGGTTTCGGTATCCTGCCGCGCCTTTTGGGGCCCGAAGTAGAACCCGGGCGAATAACGGCGGTGGCTGGTGCGGTCCAGTTCGTCCAGCACGCTCTCGGGGCAAAGGAAGTCCTCTCCCGGGGGTGTGGTCAAAAACGCATCCAATGCCTGCCGGTAAGCGCTGGTAACGCTGGCAACATAATAAAGGGTCTTTGCTCGGCCCTCGATTTTCAGGCTGTCTACGCCGGCGGCGCAGATCAGGTCGATGAAAGGCGCGGTGCACAGGTCGTTGGCGTTCAGGATATAGCTGCCCTCCGGCGTTTCCCCGATCTCCATGTACTGGCCGGGGCGGGTCTCTTCCATCAGATAATACTTCCAGCGGCAGGGCTGGGCGCACTGGCCCCGGTTGGCGTCCCGCCCGGCAAGATACTGGCTGAGCAGGCACCGTCCCGACACGCTCATGCACATGGCTCCGTGAACGAAAGCCTCCAGTTCCAGGTCCTCAGGGGTGTTGGCGCGTATCTCCGCGATCTGCTGCAGCGTGAGTTCTCTTGCCAGCACCACCCGCTTCGCGCCCAGTTCATAAGCCGCCCGGGCGGCGGCCCAGTTGGTGACGCCCGCCTGGGTGGAGAGGTGTCTCTCCGCCTCCGGAGCATACTGTTTGACCATGGACAGCACGCCCAGGTCCGCCACGATGAAGGCGTCCACGCCGGCGGCCCATGCCTGCCGGATGGCATCGGGCAGGCTTTTCAGTTCCTCGTTGGTGGGCAGGGTGTTCAGCGTCAGATAAAGCTTTTTGCCCCGGGCGTGGCAGAGAGCCGCGCCTTCGGCCAGCTGTTCGGGGGTGAAGTTCTGGGGCGCGGAGCGCATGCCGAACTCCGTTAAACCGGCATACACCGCGTCCGCCCCGTAGCGCAGGGCGTATTCCAGCCGTTCCAGATCCCCCGCAGGGGCCAGCAATTCCGGCACAGGAAGCATGTTTTTCTCTCCTTTTTACGAAGCAGGGCGCTGAAAGAAGCCTTTCAGCGCCCCACTGTTAGCTTTTACTGCGAGAACGCAACGTTCACATTGCTCTGGTGTTCGCTCATGGTCTTGGCGTAATAGTATTTGCCGTTCTTGTCGGTGACGAAGAAATAGTACTTCTCCGCCAGATACTCCTGGTCGGGGTTCAGCGCCGCCTTGATGGCCTCGATGCCGGGGTTGGACACGGGGCCCGCAGGCAGGCCTTCCTTCTCGTAGGTGTTGTAGGCCGCGTAGATGTTGGCGGGGATATTGTCCCAGCCGCCATAGTAAGGAGCGATCCAGTTATAGATATAGTTGTTGTCGTCCGGGTTCTGGACATAGCTGCTCACGTTGCTCTCCAGCCGGGGATAGAGCGAACCTTCTGCCAGCCGGTTGTGGAACACGGCAGAGACGCGGGCGTCCTCGGCGTTGCCCGCCTCCTCCTGCACGAAGCTGGCCAGAGTGATGATCTCCTCCAGAGTAAAGCCCAGGTCCGCCGCCTGCTGACGCAGTTCCGGAGTGACCTGACGGTCGAACTCGGCGTAGAAGGTGTTCACATAGTTATACACCGTGTCATCCAGGAAGAACTCATAGGTGTTGGGGAAGAGATAGCCCTCGCACTTCATGAAGAGGTCGGGGTCATCGGGGATCTCGTTCCAGAACTCGTACTGGCTGAAGTCGGAGCCGTCCTCGCCGTTGGCACAGGCCAGGAACTCATCGGCAATGCACAGGCCGTTTTCCTCCATCAGCTTAGCCATCCGCTGGGCAGTGATGCCTTCCGGGAAGGTGATGGTGACGGTGTCCCGCTTGACATACTGGCTCATGGTCTCGATGATGTCGTCGTAGCTTGCGCCCTTGTACAGGGTGAATTCGCCGTACTGCAGGCTGCCGGCGGCTTCTTTGTAGCGCAGATAATAACGGAACACCGTCGGGCGTTTGATCACGCCGGCCTCCGCAAGGCGCTTGGCGATGGTGGTGGGGCCTTCGCCCTGCGCCACCGTCACCGTGACTTCTTCCATCGTGGCGTTTTTGCCGGCGATCTCGCCGATCACCGACGCACCGTAGATGCCGCCGCCGATCAGCAGCGCCACAAACAGCAGCAGCACGATCAGGCAGCCGCTGGGCCCACGCCTGCGGCGGGGGCGCTGTTCATAGTTTTCCCGGGGCTGGTTGTTCATGTTTCACTTCCACCTTTGTATGTTTTTTATTCGTCGTCCAGCATCAGACGCATATATGCATCCCGCACATCGAAGGGCCGACCGAAAAAGCGGATCATCCCATAATCCCGCGGCGAGCCTTCGCCGAGGAAAAGCGTTTGCCCTTCGCCCAGCTCCAGCACCGCATTCTCCGCGCCGGTCTTTTGGCGGGCCGCCTCCAGCATCGCCACAGCGGCACGGTCGCTTTCGGCAAAGAGTTCCACAAAACGCAGTTCGTTCCCCTTTTGGAAAAAGAGGCCATAGCCGTGGTCGGTACACACGCTTGTGACGCCCAGGCTGTACAAATCAGTGAGCACAGCTGTGTAACCCGCGGCGTACAGTTCCATCGCTTCCGGCGCGAAGGTCCGGCGCAGCGTTTGCAAACCTTTTGCAGTGACGGTGTCAAATTCGGCCTGCGCCCACAGGTTATTTCGGATCTGTCTGTGCAGCACACGCTTGGAAAAAGCCTTTTCAAAGCCACGCGCGGCATAAAAACCAAAAAGCCGTTCGCTGGCCGGAATGAGGGCCGCAAAGGCCGCCCCCCTGCGTGCCAGTTCCTGACCGACGGCGTCCATCAGGGCAGTCATCACGCCGTTGCCCCGCTGATCCGGCCGGGTGGTGAGGCCATAGTAATAAGCGCCGCTGCGGCTGAGCAGCGTCACCGGCACCGCGCAGAGCAGCGCGGTGCACTCGCCGTCCTGCCGGGCGGTAAAAACATTTCCCTCGCCGGCAAAGTTTTCCAGCACCGACAAGGCTAACTCTTTCGTTCCGCCAAAGGAATTAACAAACAATTCTGCCAAAGCGGGAAACTCCTCCCGCCGCGCCACATAGTCCATGGTCTCTCTCACTCCCCTTTTCAGCCGCTTGCGCCCTGGTCACTTGTTCAGGGCCGCCAGATACTTGGGCTCGATGATATCCGGGTTATAGGACAGCTTCGCCGCCCGCAGGCCCTCGTCGCCCACGTCGTCCTCCCGGTTGATGAGGTCGAATCCGGCGCAGACATTGCGGGCCATTTCCCGGTTGATGATGTTGTAGGCGCCGGTCACATCGTAAAGCGCCTTTTCCACATGGGTATCAAACACCCGGTCGTTGATGGGGCTGCCGAAGGAGAACGCCACGATGCGACCGCCTGCGGTGACATAGCCGCCCCGCAGGTCCAGCTTGTCGAAGTTATCGAACAGCAGCTCGATGGAGCTGTGCTCGGTCTGAATCCCCGGGTTGTCCTTGTTTTCATACAGCTGGCTCCAGGCATCGTTAAAAGCCCGGATGGCCGGCAGGTCCTCTTTGGTGAGAGGATGGAACTGCCAGTCGGGGTTTTCTCTGATAAAACGAGACACATGGTTCCGTTTCTTCTGGAACCGCCGTCCGGGCAGTTCGGCCAGGTTGGCCTGCTCATAGATATAGTCGTAGTCCGCCCGGTCAGAGGTGATGGTGAACTTGCCGGGATACCACTCTTCCAGTCGAGTCTTGGCCTCCAGGGTCACCGAGTAAAGATACATGGGGCGGCCGATGCGCTCGGCGTCCCGCTCCATCGTTTCGATGGCTTTGCGCTCGTCACCGCCCTTTCCGGCGGGCCAGAGATAGTAGCAGGTGTCGCCCACATCGCTGCGGATCAGCACCCAGTCGTCGTATTTTGCAATGTGGGTATTGTAAGCGTGGCTCCACATGAACTGGGTCACAAAAGAGTAGCCGCAGCACATATAGTTGCTGGAGCGCATGATGGGCGCGGCCCACGCGAAGTCATCGATGCTGATGGGATGGAATTCGATCATAAAACCTCCTTGATCGCTCGGAGCAGGTCGGCATGGATGGCTTCAATGGAGCGCATCGCCCCCCGCTCGGTGCAGGAGACCTTTGCCCAGCCCAGCGTGCGGGCGCAGTAGTCTGCGGCCTCGTGGCTGCGGGCCAGATAGGCAAGGTCTTTTTCGTGAATGTCTTTTTTGCTCTCGTCGCCCTTGTATCGGGCGGTCATCAGCCCCTGGCTGACCACAGGGTCCACCTCCAGGTAGACAACGCAGTCGGGAGCCGGGATGCCGATTTTGTTGTATTCGAAGTCAAACAGCCAGTCCAGAAATTCCGGCCACTGCTCCTTCGGCAGTTTGGAGCACTGATGCACCGCGTTGCTGGTGGTGTAGCGGTCGGAGACGACGATACCGCCGGACTTGTAAAACCCGCCCCAGCCGGTCTTGTAGCTGGCGTAGCGATCCACCGAATAGAAAGTGGACGCAGCGTAGGCGTTCACATCGTCTGGGTGGCTGCCGAATTCGCCGCCCAGATACATCTTGATGAGGGCCGAGGAATCGCTGGCGTAGTCCGGAAAGGAGATCTTCTTTACATCTCTCCCCTGCCCGGTCAGCGCATCGGCCAGGCGGGCTGCCTGGGTGGCTTTTCCGCTGCCGTCCAATCCCTCGATCACGATCAGTCTGCCGTTCACTGCTCCAGGGCCTCCTCTTTCAGTTTCGCGTATTTCTCCCGCATGGCCGCGGCCTCGCCGCAGGTCATGGAGCCTTCGCTGCAGGCGCCCCGCACGCAGGAGGGACCCGCCATGGCAAACAGGGCCGGGGCAACGGGATAGACAAGGCGCAGCATCTCATCCGCCAGCGCACGGATCTCCCACTGGGCCCGGGCGCAGCAGCGGTGCTTAAAGAAATTGTGCAGGCTGCGGGCATTCATGGTAACGATCATCTTGGTGTCGCAGGCATTGGGCAGCACGAAGCGGGCGTCCTCAATGGCAAGCTTTTCCGCTTTACGGGTCGCTTCCTTTTCGCTCATCCCCTGCTGCATCAGGCGGCGAATGTGGCCGTCTTTGAGCAGCGTGGCGATCCGCCGGTATTCCTCGCCCTGCTGGTCCATCGCCTGGCGGAAGGCCTCCAGCGCCTCGGGATCACCGGCGATCTCCGGCGGAGTGACATACTCGAACTCATCCAGCCGCACATAGCGCTGGCTTTGGACACTGTAGCTGGCAATGCGGTGCCGGGTGATCTGGGCCAGCAGGCTGCGGCTGACGCCCTCGATGGCAAAGGTAAAGCTGACGTGCTCCGTGGGGCTCTCGTGGCCCAGTTTCGCAAGCTTTTCCACAAACTCTCGGCTCTTCTCCGGCGTCAGGCCGGCCAGCAGGTCGTCCACTCCGGCGCTGGAATAACACAGCTTTGCCGCGGCGGCGACCACTTTTTCGGGTTCGGGAGTATGGGCGATCAGGGACACTCGAAGCATTGGAAACTTCCTTTCTCAGCCCTCCAGAAGTGTGAGGGGTGCGTAATTGGCCATGGTTTTTTTGATGCCGGCTTTTTCGAACTGGATCTCCACAATGGTGTCACCGGCCGCAGGGGTGGCTTTGAGCACAACACCCCGGCCAAACACCTTGTGCTCCACCTTGTCGCCGGGCTTGAACACCGGCTTTTTACCGTTCACAGGGCGAGGCTGCGGTGCAACGCCCACCGTGGGGCCAAAGCCTGCGCCGCGGACGGGCGCGCCGGAAGCTGCCGGCGCGGAAGCGGTGCGGTTCCAACCGCCGGAGCCGGGCGTCCAGCCGGTAACGCTGCCCCGGGGCGCCGCGCTGGCGGAAGCGCCGCCAAAGCTGCCGAAACCAAAGCTGCGGCGGGCCGCCATGGGGCTTGCCTGCTCATCCAGCAGGGCGGCGTCGATCTCCTCCAGGAAACGGGAGGGCCGGTTGCGCCGGGTCTGGCCAAAGATCATGCGGCTCTGGCTGCAGGAAAGATACAGCTCTTTGCGGGCGCGGGTGATGCCCACATAGCAAAGGCGGCGTTCCTCCTCCATATCCTCTTCGGAGAAGCGGCTGAGTTCGCTGGGGAACACCCCCTCCTCCATGCCGACGATAAACACATAGTCGAACTCCAGGCCCTTGGCAGAGTGCATGGTCATCAGCACCACCACGTCGGTCTCCTGGTCGTAGCTGTCCAGGTCGGAGATGAGGGCAACTTCCTCCAAAAAGCCGGAGAGGCTGGCCTCGGGGCCTTTCTGGTCCGCATAGGTTTTGACGCTGGAGATCAGCTGGCCAAGGTTTTCCAGGCGGGACTGGCCCTCATCACCCTGGCTTTCCAGCATTTTTTTGTAACCTGTGATCTGCAGCAGCTCGGTGACGAACGCATCCAGCGGCAGGCTGTCGGCCGCCTCCACCAGCTTCTGGTAGATTCCCCAGAACCCGTTCAGCGCGCCGGCTGCCCGGCTGATGGCCGGATAATCGGCCGCGTGGCGGCAGACTTCCAGCAGACTGACGCCGAGGCCCGAAGCGATCTCGCCCATTTTGTCCAGCGTGGTGCCGCCGATCTTGCGGGCCGGTTCATTGATGATACGGCGCAGGCGCAGGTCGTCGGCGGGGTTGGCCACGATGGACATATAGGACAGAATGTCCTTGACTTCCTTGCGGTCATAGAACTTCTGACCGCCCACGATCTTATAGGGGATGCCGGCCCGGGCAAAGTAGGTCTCAACGGGGTTCGACTGGGCGTTCATGCGGTAGAGCACCGCGTGGTCCCGCAGGTGGCCGCCCTCCTTGAGGTGACGGCCGATGACCGAAGCAATATGGCTGGCCTCGTCCTGCTCGTTCTCCGCTGTATAGCAATGGGCCTTGTCACCCTCGGCATTCTGGGTCCAGAGGGTCTTGCCCTTGCGGCCTTGGTTGTTTTTGATGACGCAGTTTGCCGCGTTCAGAATGTTGGAGGTGGAACGGTAGTTCTGCTCCAGACGGATAACCTTCGCGCCCGGGAAATGCTGCTCAAAGTTCAAAATGTTTTCAATGGTAGCGCCCCGGAAGCGATAGATGCTCTGGTCGTCGTCGCCCACCACGCAGACGTTCTGCCGCGGGCCGGTGAGCAGCCGCACCAGATGGAACTGTGCCACGCTGGTGTCCTGGTACTCATCGACCAGAATATACTGGTACTTCTGCTGGTAGTATTCCCGAACATCCGGGCATTCCTGCAGAAGGCGCACGGTGTGATAGATCAGGTCGTCAAAGTCCATGGCGCCGGCGCTTTTCAGCCGCTTGGCATAAGCGGCATACACCTTGGCCAGCAGGGTGGCTTTCGTATTGTTCGCCGGTGCTTCCAGCGCTTCTTCCGGGCTGATGAGCTGGTCCTTCATGCGGCCGATCTGGCCCAGCGCCGACTTCACAGGCAGGAACTTGTCGTCCACAAGCAGCTGCTTATAGACCTCTTTCATGGCCCGCTCCTGGTCGCTGGTGTCGTAGATGGTAAAGCTCTTGGGGAAGCCCAGCCGGTCAGCGTCCCGCCGGAGCATCCGCACACAAGCGGAGTGGAAGGTGGAAGCATTCACGTCCGCGCCTTCCGTTTCGCCCAGCATGGCCGCCAGACGGGCTTTCAGCTCCCCTGCCGCCTTGTTGGTGAAGGTGATGGCCAGCACGTTCCACGGGCGGGCGTTCTCCCGCCGGAGCATCGGCCACAACGAGGGGGCGGGGTCCGCGCCATCGATGGCCGCCTGCAGGTTTTGAATGTCCTGCTCGGTTGCCGGCCGGGGCAGCCAGTCAGAACCGTGGGCCCGGCCAAAGCGGATGATGTTGGCGATTCGGTTTACCAGCACGGTGGTCTTTCCGCTTCCCGCGCCGGCCAAAATCAGCAGCGGGCCTTCGGTGCAGAACACAGCTTCCTTCTGCACCGGATTCAAGCGGCCGAATTTGCTTTCAATGAATGTATCCCGAAGGGCCGCAAAGGCCCGGTCAAGTTCCTGTGGCATAGAAATCCTCTCGTAAAACAATCTTGCTTTCTGCCGATTTGGGGCACTGCCCCAGCATCGTTTTTAACATTATAGCACAAGTTCTTGATAAAGAGAATCCGCCGCGCCCAATATCTCGAAATTTTGCCAAAAGAAAAAGCGCGCGGCTTTTGCCGCGCGCTTTTATTGAAGATTCGATCAGCCCTTAATGGCACCGCCGGTAACACCGGCGATGATCTTGTCGGACAGGAAGATGTACAGCAGGAAGGTAGGTGCAAACACAATGACCACCGCGGCGAACATTCCGCCGTAATCGTTTGTGTACTGCATGCCTTTCACCATGTTGTACAAGCCCACTGCAATGGGACGCACTGCCGATTTGCTGGCAAACAGCATGGACATGAAGAACTCGTTCCAGATGGTGATGAAGTTGAAGATGGTAACGGTGATGATACCGGGCTGCGCCAGAGGGAACATGATCTTCCAGAAGGTCTTGATGGGGCTGCAGCCGTCGATGGCAGCGGCTTCCTCGAAGGTGAAGGAGAGGTTCTGGAAGAAGGAGAGCATAAAGAAGATGGTGAACGGAACGTTCATCGCAATGTACAGGAACACGATCAGGCCCCGGGTGTTGGTCAGCTTGAGGCTGGTGATGACCGAGAACAGAGGCATGATGATCATGATGACCGGGATGCCCAGCGCAGTGGCGAACATGTTCTGCAGGAACATATTGCCCCGGAATTTAAAGCGGGAAAGCGCATAGGCAGCCGGAGACGCCACCACGATGATGACCGTGCAGGAGATGGCGGTGTAAATCAGCGAGTTCACAAAGAACACGCCCACCTTCTGGGAGCTCCAGGCGTTGGAGTAGTTTTCCCAGTGGAAACCGGAAGCGAACTCAAACAGCTGGCCGCCCAGGATCTCACGGCTGGTGGAAAGCGAAGCCAGCATGACCCAGCCCACCAGCATGATGGTGAACACCACCCAGGCGATGCACATGATATAGCCGGGCAGCAGGGGGATCTCTTTTTTGATGCGGAACGGTTCGTGAATCTTTTTTTCTTTCATTTTAGCCATGTTTCGCACCTCCCCTTACAGCTCAACATCGTCATTCTTGACGATGAAGTTGGTCAGGCCGAACACCAGCACAACGATGGCTGCCATCATCACGCCGATGGCAGCACCGATGCCGGAATTACGCACCGCCTGCGCCGCGTTGGAGGAGCCGAACACCAGCTCATACATGTAGTTCAGCGGCATGACCGTCTGAGACGACAGGTTGACCGGGTCGAACACCTGGCCCCAGATGAAGAAGCCCACGCTGGAGACCGTCCACATCACCAGGTTCGTGCGGATCGCACCGCGAAGCAGCGGCAGAGTGATGTAGAAGAACTTCTGGAATACGTTGGCGCCCTCGATGGTGGCGGCCTCATAATAGTCGTTGCCGATACGCTCGATACCGCTCATAAAGATGAGCATATGGTAACCCACCATACCAAAGCAGTAAGCGATGAGCATGCTCCAGAATTTATGCGCCGGATCCGTCCACATGACGTTTTCCACGCCGAACCAGCCCAGGATGGTGTTCATCAGGCCGTAGTCCTCTTTGCTGAACGCGTAGTACAGCCACATGGTGCCCATAGCCACCGCCGAAACCAGGTTCGGCAGATAAATGACGCTGCGGAAGAAGCTCTTGGCGCGCAGACCGCTGGTGAGGGCCACCGCGTACAGCAGAGCCAGCACCATCACCGCCACGCCGCCGATGAGCCACAGTTTGCCCAGGTTCGTCATCGCGGAGCGGAACAGCGTGTCGTTGAAGGCATCAATGTAGTTCTTCCCCGCATTGAACTGCCAAGAGGAGACCGGGTCGGTGACGCCTTCCACCTTAAAGAAGCTCATCACGACCGTGCGTACCGACGGATACAGGAAAACCATCAGATACAGCAACGTCGCCGGGGCGAGAAACAGCACCAGCATGGACGTGTTCCGATTGCGCAGTGGGCTTTGGGAGGTTTTTTTCTTCTGTTTTGCCATCGCTTTTGTCCTCCATTCTTATAACACGGAGCAAACACAGTTCATGCGCTGCGTTTGCTCAAATAAATGCGGGGCGGCGGCATGGCCGCCGCCCCGCTCAGTCTTCCTTGTGGAGGACCCGGTTTACGCGCCCTTCTGGGTCTTGCCGAAGGCATCGGCGAAGCCCTGAGCACCCAGCTGACCGCTGATCATCAGAGCCAGGTTGGTCTTGATGGCGGCGTTGACATTGGCGTCGTTCTCCATATCAACAGCCCAGGACAGACGCTGGGTGGTGTTGTCGATCACAGCCTTGGCGTCGGTCAGAGCCTCGGGCCAGGTGGCGTCGTTGGCCATGGGCACGCCCATGGTCTCGTCGGCCAGCTTCTGGTCCCACTCGCCGCTGGTCAGCCACTGGACCAGAGCGAAGGCAGCGTTGGGATACTGGGTGTTCTTGTTGATGGCGAAGCACTGGGCACCGTAGTTGTTGCTCTCGGCGCCGTCGCCGCCCTCAGCGATGTTGGGCAGAGCAAAGGAGCCCCAGCGGAAGCCTTCCTTGGTCTGGTTGCGGATCTCGTTGGGCAGCCAGGTGCCGTTCAGGTACATAGCAACGCTCTCGTCAGCGATGTTGCTCTGGCCCTGGGGATAAACGTTACCGGCAGCGCGAGGATCGATGTAACCATTGTCGACCAGGGTCTGGATAGCCTCAGCGGTCTTCAGAACGGCCTCGTTGGTGAAGTCACCGCCAGCCACGGCCTTGGTGGTCTCGAAACCGGCAACGCGGTCCATCATGTAGCCGAAGAAAGCGGCCATGTAGGCGTCGTCGATGGTCAGCGCGTAGACGCCCTGCTGCTTCAGAGCTTCGCAGGCGGCCAGGAACTCGTCCCAGGTGGTGGGCACGGCAGTGATGCCGGCGGCCTCAAACAGGTCCTTGTTGTACATCACAACGAAGGTGGAGGGCTGATAGGGAACGCTCTTCAGAGTGCCGCCGCCTAGCTCTTTGGCCAGGCTGATCAGGGTGGCATTCTGGGCGCCGTTCAGCTCGGAAGCGTCGTACATCTCCTGGATGTCCAGCAGATAGTCGCCCCAGGTGATGTTCACGCGCTCGATATCCTCGTCAAAGACGTCGACGGTCTCGCCGGCGTCCAGCGCGGGCTGCAGGGTCTTGCGGGTGTCACGGGAACCGGCAAAGTTCACTTCGACCTCAACACCGGTGGCCTTGGTGAAAGCTTCGATGGCTTCGGCGATGACCATGCCCTGAGGCTCAGTCTCAGCCCACATGGGCCAGTAAACCAGCTTGGCGCCCTCCTCAATGGCGCCGGTATCCACCGCAGGGGTGCTGTCGCCGCCCGCAGTGCTGGCAGGGGTGGAAGTGCCACCGCCGCCGCAGCCGGCCAGCAGAGTCAGAGACATAGCCAGTGCCAAAGCAACGCTAAGTACCTTTTTCATAGTAACCTCCTATTTTTTCACAGCGGCCCTGTGCCGCTGCAAACTTTATTCTCAGTATACAGCATTGAAGAAAACTAACAATAAATTTCTTGTTCTGATTTTTATGGATAT